>NZ_BAAAXG010000011.1 GCF_039535475.1 Streptomyces showdoensis
CCGTCCCCGGCCTCCGGTCCCCCGCCCGCTGCGCGGCGGGAGAGTTCGGGCGGGACGTTTCATCGACACGCGGTAACGGCCGTTTCCCTCGCAGCGGGATGCACCACCAGGACGTCGTCGTCCGGGCCGTCCGTCCGTCTGGGCCGTCAGGGCCCCGCCGTGTCGACCGCACCCCGTAGCCGGGCGGCAGGTCCCAGTCGACCTCCACGTCGCCCAGCATGTACTCCTCGGGGAAGGCCCGCCCTCGAAACCGAGACCGAGCTGCTTGCGCACCGTGCTGTGCGCGCCGTCGCAGCCGACCAGGTACCGGCAGCGGAGCTCCTCCTCGGCCGGCGGCCCGCCAGTCCGGGTCGCGAGGAGCCGGGCGGTCACCCCGTCCGCGTCCTGCCCGAACGACACGAGTTCCGTGCCCCGTTCGATCCGGGTCCCGAAGCCGGCCAGGAACTCCTCCAGGATCCGCTCCGTCTCGTACTGCCGGGAGCGCGGCGAAGCGGTACGGGACCTCGGGCGGCAGCACCAGCTCCAGGCGGGACCGCTCGACCCCGTCGACGTACAGGAGCTGCCCGCGCATCGGGACGGCCGCCTCCCACGCGGCCCGCGCGCAGCCCATCCCGGTCCCAGACCTCCAGGGTGCGCGGCTGGATGCCGACCGCCTTGGCGTACGGGAGGCGGGCGGGCAGCCGCTCGACGATCCGCACGCCGGCGCCGCGCCGGCGCAGCTCGGCGGGCCGCGGTGAGCCCGACCGGGCCCGCCCCGACGACAAGGACGTCCAGGACGCCACGGCCGTCCGCACCGGCCGGGACCGGCCACTGAGGGTGTCACTGTCGCTGCGCATCGTCGGCGCCTCCTGACCCGGGCCCCTCCACCATCGTCCGGTGCCCGACCGGACGCCGCACCCGCGCCGCCGCACCCGCGCCGCCGCACCCGCGGCGGAGCAGGCACCCGAGCCGCCCTCGGGCCGTGGCGCCGGCTCACTCCCGGAGGAGCACCTCGCGCCAGCGCGGCGACCGCGTGGTCCCCGGTGCTCGTCCAGCCATCGCACCGTCGCGTCCGTGTCGCCCCCGGCCAGCGCCGAGATGACCGCCCGGTGCTCGTGGACGGCCACGTCCCGGTGCGCGTCCTCGACGTAGTAGAGCGAGCGGTACGCGTCGGTCGCGTCCCACAGGGTGGCGATCAGACGCACCAGGCGGGGCATTCCGGAGGCCTCGATCAGCGTGAAGTGGAAGCGCCGGTTGGCCTCCGCCATCGCGGCCACGTCCCCGGCCTCCGCGGCGCGCTCCACCTCGCGCTGGGCCTCCTCCAGGGCGTCGGGCAGGCCGTCGGGCAGCCGGTGGGCGGCCTCGCGCACGGCCTCCGTCTCCAGGAGCCGCCGGATCCGGTAGATCTCCTCCAGGTCCTCCAGGGACAACTCGGCCACGAAATAGCCCCGGTGGACGTGGTGCACGACCAGCCCCTCGGCCTCCAGCGCCTTCAGGGCCTCGCGCAGCGGGACCCGGCTCACGTCGAGCCGCGCCGCCAGGGTCTCCTGCCGGATCGCTCCGCCCGGCCGCAACTCCCCGGAGGTGATGGCACGTCGCAGCTCCGCCAGGACGAACTGCTGGGCGGTCGGTGGCCGCCGTCTCTCCACCGCGCTGCTCATCGCCGGTGACCTTTCGCTCGGGGGTGTGCGCTCCATCTTGCTACGGGCCCCGGGACGCGGTGTCGAGCCTGTGGACGACGGCCTGTGGACGACCGGGGCGGCCGTGCTCCGGTGCCGGTCAGGCCTCGGGGCGCCCCAGTTCGGCCAGGAGCTCGTCGGTGTGCTCGCCCAGGCGCGGGGGAGCGGTGCGGTAGGCGGCGGGGGTCGCCCCGAGCGTGATCGGGTGGGCGACCTGCCCCGGGCCCGCGGCGGAGGCGGGGACGCGCGGGGCGAGTCCCAGGCGGTCGGCGAGGGCGAAGGCCCCCGCGAGGTCGTTGATCGGGCCGCAGGGCACTCCGGCCTCGGTGAGCACCTCGAACCAGGCGTCGGCGGTGCGCCCCGCCAGCGGCCCGGAGAGCGCCTCGACCAGCTCCTCGCGGTGGGCGACCCGGGCGGTGTTGGCGGCGAACCGGGGGTCGTCGGCGAGCCCGGGATCCCCGATCCGCTCGCAGAGCACGCGGAACTGCCGGTCGTTGCCGACGGCCAGGACCAGCGGCCGGTCGCTCGCCTCGAACACCTCGTACGGGGCGATGCTCGGGTGCCGGTTGCCCATGGCGCGCGGGACGGCCCCGGTGGCGAGATGGGCGGCGGCCTGGTTGGTGAGCGCGGACAGCAGCGAGGTGAGCAGCGAGACCTCCACCCGCTGGCCCTCGCCGGTGCGCTCGCGGTGGCGCAGGGCGGCGAGGACGCCGAGGCCGGCGTGCAGGCCGGTGATCACGTCGACCAGGGCGACCCCGGCCTTGGTGCCGGCGCCGCCGGGTTCGCCGGTGACGCTCATGAGGCCGCCCATGGCCTGCACGAGCAGGTCGTAGCCGGGCAGGCGGGCGCCCTCCGCCGCGCCGAAGCCGGTCACCGAGCAGTAGACGAGCCCCGGGTTGGAGGCCCGCACCCGCTCGTAGCCGAGGCCGAGCCGGTCCATCGTGCCGGGGCGGAAGTTCTCCACGAGGACGTCCGCGCGGTCGACGATCGCGCGGGCCGTCGCGAGGTCGGCCGGGTCGGTCAGATCGAGGGTGACGGACCGCTTGTTGCGGTTCACGCCGAGGAAGTACGTGGCCTGCCCGTCGGCGAACGGAGGACCCCACGCGCGGGTGTCGTCGCCGGAGCCCGGCCGCTCGATCTTCACGACCTCGGCGCCGAGGTCCGCGAGCAGCATCGTCATGTACGGCCCGGCGAGCACCCGGCCGAAGTCGGCGACGACGATCCCGGAAAGGGCGCCGGGAGGAAACGGCTCCGGCGCGTGCGGTGAATCCGGAGTCTCCGGCGCGTCCGGTGCTTCCGTGGGACCCATGGGCACTCCGCTCTCCTCCGTCGGGCGATCGGCGGCGATCGTCGGTGATCGGGATGTCCCCGGACCGTACGCAGCGGACAGGCGATATTCAAGACTGGATCCAATATCCAATCTGGGGCTAGGCTGCCGCACGCCGAGTTGCCACAGTCGCCAGGAGGCCGTCCGTGAAGTCGTCGCCGAAGCCGTCGCGTTCGTCCCAGTCCTCGCCCGTCCACCCGCTCGATCTGCTCGCGATCGACGGGCTGCTGACCGACGAGGAGCGCGAGATCCGCCGCACCGTACGGGCCGCGGCGGACCGCGAGCTGCGCCCGCACGTGGCCGGCTGGTTCGAGCAGGGCGCGATCCCGGCCCGCGAGCTCGCCCGCACCCTCGGCGGCCTCGGCGTCCTCGGCATGCACCTGGAGGGCTACGGCTGCGCGGGCACGAACTCCGTCGCGTACGGCCTGGCCTGCATGGAGCTGGAGGCCGTCGACTCGGGCCTGCGTTCCCTCGTCTCCGTCCAGGGCTCGCTCGCCATGTACGCGATCTGGAAGTACGGCTCCGAGGAGCAGAAGCAGCGCTGGCTGCCCGGGATGGCGGCCGGCGAGTACATCGGCTGCTTCGGCCTCACCGAGCCCGACGCCGGCTCCGACCCCGGCGCCATGCGCACCAACGCCAAGCGGGACGGCTCGGACTGGGTGCTGAACGGCACCAAGATGTGGATCACCAACGGCTCCGTCGCCGACGTCGCCGTGGTGTGGGCCCGGACCGAGGAGGGCGTCCGCGGCTTCGTCGTCCCCACGGACACCCCCGGCTTCAGCGCCCCCGAGATCAAGCAGAAGCTGTCCCTGCGCGCCAGCGTCACCAGCGAGCTCGTCATGGACGACGTCCGGCTGCCCGCCGACGCGGTCCTGCCGGAGGCCCGCGGCCTGTCCGGCCCGCTCGGCTGCCTCAACGAGGCCCGCTTCGGCATCGTCTTCGGCGCGCTCGGCGCGGCCCGCGACTGCCTGGAGACCGCGATCTCCTACGCCGCGGACCGCACCGTCTTCGCCCGCCCGCTCTCCTCGTACCAGCTGACCCAGGCGAAGCTCGCCGACATGTCCCTGGAGCTCGGCAAGGGCATGCTGCTCGCCCTGCACCTCGGCCGCCTGAAGGACGCGGGCGAACTGACCCCCGAGCAGATCAGCGTCGGCAAGCTCAACAACGTCCGCGAGGCCATCGCCGTCGCCCGCGAGTGCCGCACCATCCTGGGCGCCAACGGCATCACCCTGGAGTACCCGGTGCTGCGCCACGCCAACAACCTGGAGTCGGTCCTCACCTACGAGGGCACCAGCGAGGTGCACGCCCTGGTCATCGGCAAGGCGCTCACCGGCGAGCAGGCCTTCCGCTGATCACCGGCCGGCCCGGCGGGGCCTGATCCGACGGGCCCCCCGACTCGGCGTGGGACGTCCGTCTCACCGCTGGTCGGGACCGGTCCAGTCGAAGGTGATGTGCTTGCTGGAGCGCCCTTCGCGGCTCCAGAGGAAGCCGTGGGCGTCGGCGCGGTCCGCCGTCGAGCGGCCCCAGGTCGCGACCTGGCCGGGGCCGGTCTCGGCGCCCGGCAGGTTGGTCGACTGGACGCGCGCGCCCTCCGGGGTCGTGGGTCCCGTGAGCGCGACCGCGCTCGCCTCGACCCGGCCCGGCACCACGGCCCGCCAGCTCGCGAGGTCGTCGGCGACCTCGATCTCGACGGGGGCGAACTCCATGCCGCGCATCTCGGCGCCCATCATGCTCACCATCTCGGCGGGCCAGCTGCCCGCCTGCCCGCTGAAGATCATCTGAAGCGCCTCGCGCTGGGGGTCGTCGGCGCGTTCGTCGACGAAGACCGCGGCGTACGTGTCCGTGTGCTCGGCCCAGATGTTGCCGACGAACGAGCCCAGCATCAGCACGTTCAGCCCGTCCAGCGACACGTCGCCGTACCGGCCCTCGCGGATGTGCCAGGCCAGGATGCCGTCGCAGTCGCCGTGGGTGGGGAGCTGGGCGAAGGAGCAGGGGCAGGGCACGTTGCACTTGCAGGTGTCGAACCAGTCGCCCGCCGCGTGCCACCGGGGAACGGCCGCCGTCGTCTCGGACATCTCCCTGCCTCCTCGTGACCGTGCCGGGACGTCGGTCTCGGGAGGACGGCACAACCCCCGGGAACCATCGCCGGCCCACGCCCGGGTCGTACGGGGTATCCACTCCGATTGTCCCACCGCGGGGCCCGCCCGGAGACGATGCCTGCCGCGTACACGCGTCCCCCCTGCGCCCCCGCCCGCCCCCCCGCGCAGAGGTGGACGGGCCGTGATGTGCTGGAAGGGTGCGCCTCGACCGGAAGGCCCTGTCACCCCCTCTGCGTCCGGCGAATCTGCTGTCGGCCCGGCAGCTCGCCCTCGCCTGGTCGCTGATGGCGGCGATCGCGGTCCTGGCCTGGGTGCTGGTGGTCGAGCAGGCCCGTGACATGGGGGTCGAGCCGGGCACCATGGGCATGGGCGTCGCGCCGTTCCTGCTGCTGTGGCTGGTCATGATGATCGCCATGATGTTCCCGTCGGTGGCCCCGGTGGCCCTCACCTGGGCGCGGGCCATCGGGCGCCAGGCGCCCACGCGGGCCGTGCGGGCGGCCCGTACCGCCCAGTTCGTCAGCGGCTACCTGCTGGCCTGGACGGCCTTCGGCCTGGTCGCCTACGGGCTGCTCGCCGGAACGGGGGCCCTGGTGGACGCGCACCCGGGCGCCGGGCGCTGGATCGGTGCCGGGGCGTTCCTGGTCGCCGGGCTGTACCAGTTCGGCCCGTGGAAGGACCTCTGCCTGCGCCACTGCCGGAGCCCGATGGGCCAGCTCGTGCGCTACGCGGGCTTCCGGCCCCGCGCCCGCGATCTGCGGGTCGGGGCGCACCACGGGGCGTACTGCGTCGGCTGCTGCTGGGGGCTGATGGCCGTGCTCGTCCCGCTGGGCGTCATGAACGTCCTGGCGATGGCCGCGGTGGCCGTGGTCGTCTTCGTCGAGAAGCTCTGGCGGCTGGGCCCCGTCTTCGCCCAGGTCGTCGGGGCGGCCTTCCTCGTGCTCGCGGTACTGAGCCTCTTCCAGCCCTGGCTGCTGCCGGGCCTGATCCCGTCGCCGTCGCCCATGCCGGAGATGCTCCGGGGGCAGGCCCTCTCCTTGTAGCACCCCGCTGCCTCACGGCCGGGAGGCGGCGGTCTCGACTCTCTGGGATCGTTGCCGTGGAGCCCAGGCCGGGCACAGAGCGAGGAGCCGCAATGTCCGGAGAGTTCGAGGCCAGCGTCGAGGTCGACCGCCCGGTGGAGGAGGTCTTCGCCTACCTCGCCGACGGCCGCAACGACCCCGAGTTCAGCCCCCGGGTCCTGGAGATCACGAAGACTCCGGACGGCCCGACCACGGTCGGGACGGTGTTCCGCAGCACCGTGAAGGACGCCGGGGTGAAGACCTCCCGCGAGTTCCGCATCACCGCTCTGGGAGCGCCGCGCACGATCCGCTGGAGCGAGCAGAGCAAGAACCTCATCACGGCCGAGGGCGGCTACGACCTCGAACCGCTGCCGGACGGCCGCACCCGGGTCCGGATCTTCAACGTGCTCGAAGGCCACGGTCTCGGTCGCATCCTGCTCGGCCCGGCGCTTCGCGCGGCTCGCAAGGACGCTCCCGACTTCGCCCGCCGGATCAAGGCCGCCGTCGAGCGTTCCTGACCCGGCACGGTCTCGGTCCCGGGCCGCCCGGTGCCGTGCGGCAGGGCCGACCGCCGGTCCGCGGGACCCGAGGACCGACGGTCGGCCGGACCCGCGGACCGGAGGCCCGCCCGATCCGGAAGACGCGGCCTAGCCGGCCGTCACGCGGTCCACGAAGGCGTGCAGGTTGCCCATCATCCGGTCGAGCCGCTCCGGCACGCTCAGGGACTCCTCGTGCCGGAGGCCGCGCAGCCGGGGCTCGCGCTTGCCGCGCACGTAGAGGGGGCAGGCGAGGTCGGCGCAGACGTAGGTGCCGATCGTGTTGCCCTCGCGACCCCGGGTGCCCGCGAGCGGTGCGGCCAGCAGGGTGACGCCGGACGAGGCGTGCGCGGTCAGGCAGATCTGGCACATGCTGGACTTCACGGCGCTCGTGCGGCCCACCGCCGGCACCCGCAGGGTGACGCCGACCGGGCCCTCCGGACGCGGGACGACGAGATGGGCGCGCAGCGGCGCGCCCGGGTCGACCCAGCCGAGGAAGTCGAGGTCGGACCAGGGGAGCTCGGCGAAGTCGAGCGGCGTCTTCATCCGGGCCGCGTCGCCCTTCGTGCAGTTCACGAAGGACGCACGGATCTGTTTGTCGGTCAGAGGTTCCACCCTGGGACCGTACACACGGTCCGTCGCCCCGGGCATCCGATTATCGGGCTGCCGGGGCGCGCGGGGCGCGCCGGACGGCTCAGGCCACCCACTCCGGCAGCCCGGGGTCGGCGATGCGCGCCGGGGCGCCCGCCAGGGCCGCCGCGAGCCGCTCGGCCGCCGTCTCGTACACCTCGCCGGGCAGCGTGTACGGGATGCGCAGCCGGTGTTCGTGGGTACCGGGGTCCACCCCGAACCGGGCTCCGCCCTCGACCCGCACCCCGTGCCCGAGGGTCCGCGCCGCGAGCGGGGAGGCGATCGGGCGGCCCAGGTCGATCCAGAGGCACAGCCCGCCCGGCGGCAGCGTCCACCGCCATTCCGGCACGTGCCGGGCGAGCGCCGACACCAGTGCCTCCCTGCGCCGCCGCAGCTCCCGGGCGCGGTCCGGGAGGAGGGGGTCGATCCGGTCCATCAGGGCCACGGCGACCAGCTGGTCGAGGACCGAACCCGACAGGTCGTGGGTGATCCGCACCCGGGCCAGCTCCGTCACCATCCGGGAGGAGGCCCGCGCCCAGCCCACCCGCAGCCCGCCCCAGCAGCTCTTGCTGAGCGAGCCGACGCTGATGATCTGCTCCGCCGTCCCGGGCCCGGCCGAGGCCGCGAACGGGCGGGGCGCCGGGACGTCCAGGGCGATGTCGGAGAGCGTCTCGTCCACGACCAGCCAGGTCCGGGTGGACCGGGCCGCGCCGGCCACCTCCCGCCGCTGCTCTTCCGGCATCAGGCGGCCGGTCGGGTTGTGGAAGTCGGGGATCAGGTAGGCGAGCCGGGGCGCGGTCTGCCGCAGCGCCGCCTCGATCAGGCCGCTGTCCCAGCCCGTCTCGGTGACCGGCACGGGGGTGATCCGCAGCCGGTGGTTGCGCATGGCGTCCAGGGCGTTGGTGTACGAGGGGTTCTCCGCCAGCACCCGGTCGCCGGGCCCGCCGAGCAGCGCGAGGGCCAGCGCCAGCGCCTGCTGGGCGCCGGTCGTCACCAGGATCTGCTCCGGCCGGGTCGGCAGTCCCCGGGCGGAGTACCGGTCGGCGATGGCGGCGCGCAGTTCCGGCAGGCCGTACGGGTGGTAGCCCTGGGTGGTCGCGTAGCGGGGCAGTTCGGCGGAGGCGGCGGCCAGCGCCTCGGCGAGCACGCCCGCCGGGGCCTCGGGCGCGGCGAGC
The DNA here is from genome assembly GCF_039535475.1 of Streptomyces showdoensis. NCBI lineage: Bacteria > Bacillati > Actinomycetota > Actinomycetes > Kitasatosporales > Streptomycetaceae > Streptomyces > Streptomyces showdoensis. Next base: position 8,484 of record NZ_BAAAXG010000011.1, read on the forward strand.
GCGAGATCGATCACGGACCCGGTGTCGCCGTGGATCGCGGCGGGACCGATCGGCGACTGCCCCTCGGGGAGCGCCGTCCAGGTCCCCGCGCCCTGGCGGCTGTGCGCGTAACCGCTCTCCCTGAGCAGGTCGTACGCGGAGGTGACGGTGGTCCGGCTGACGCCGAGGGCCGTGGCGAGCTCGCGCTCGGCGGGCAGCCGCATCCGCAGCGCCACCCGTCCGTCGAGCAGCGTCTCGCGCACCGCCCGGGCCAGTTCCCGGTAGCCGAAGCGGCCCTCGGGCGGCGGGGTGAGCAGCGCCGCGAGCTGGCGGCCGCTCAGCATGCGGTCCGCGACGGTGACCACGGTACGGACCACTCGACCCTGTGCCATGCCAATCACTCCTCATTGGCTCTGCTGTCCAGGCCAATAAGGCTACAGACTCCCGTCAAGTGGCCTGCGGGCCAGGGCAAGAGGAGCAGCAGGGGGAGAGGAGCACACCATGTCCGGACACTTCACCGACCAGGACGAGAGGGCGTGGCAGCGGCGGGCGGAGCAGCAGGTCGCCGTGCCCTTGGACATCGGATCGTGGATCCAATCACTCCGGCGCGTGGTGCTCCACCGGGCCGCCCGCGCGGAGACGGCCTCCCCGTCGGCGACGGCCACCGTCACCGTTCCCGCCGCGCCCGTCGCCCGGCCCCGCTCCTGCGAGCCGGCATGAGCAGGATCGTCGTCGGCGTGAGCGGCTCGCTCGCCTCGCTCGCCGCCCTGCGCCACGCCACCGCCCTCGCCCGCCGCGAGCGCGCCGAACTGCTCGCCGTCCTGGCCTGGGGGCCGCCGGAAGGGGAGGCGGCGTACGCCCGCACCCCCGACCGGGCCTGGGCGGGCATGTGGGCCGAGCACGCCCGGGCCGGGCTGACACGGGCCTTCGAGGACGCCCTGGGCGCCGCCCCCGAGGGGCTCGTCGTGGAGCGGCGCCTCGTGCGCGACGCTCCGGCCGCCGCCCTCTGCCGGGCGGCCGACCGCCCCGGTGACCTGCTCGTCCTCGGCACGACCACGGGCCGCGGCCGCCTCGGCGGACCGCGCCGACGGCCGGTGCTGCGGGCCGTCACGGCGCGGGCCGGGGGACCCGTCCTCGTGGTGCCGGGACCGGTGCTGCGCCGGGGCGAGGCCCGGGTCCTGCGGCGGCACGCCCGTGCCGCCGTCGTGGCGCCGGGGGAGTACCCGGCGCCCGCTCAGACGACCGGCTGAGGACCGGGGGCGCCCGGCGCGCCCGGCGCGGGCGGCGAGGTCGACGCGGAGGTCGAGGGAGAGGTCGACGCCGAGGTCGCGGCCGAAGCCGTCCCGGACCTGGTCGCGCTCTCGCTCGCCGAGGACGACGACGCCGCCGAGGACGAGGATCCCGTCGTCGTCAGGTTCGCCGGCTGCGACTGCGGACCCGAGGAATCCGAGGCGGGCGCCGACGAGGACGACGGGGACGACGACGAGGAGGACGGTGCCGACGGGGACGAGGACGACGTGGAGGGCGACGAGCTCGACGAGGACGTCGACGGGCAGGGCGAGGGCGTGATGCCGCCGACCGGCGTCGGGGTCTCCGTCCCCGTGATCGTCACGCACGGCGGCGGGCTGATCGGCGAGGTGGACGGGGAGGTGGACGGGGAGGTCGAGGTGGACGTCGACGGTGACGTGGAGGGGGAGGTCGGGGGCGGCGGAGGCGTCGTGTGCTGGTCGTGACGGCCGGTGTCGCCCGGCTTCCTGGCGATCCAGCGGTCGTCGTGCGGGTCGTAGATCACGAAGATGTTGATGACCGTCACCGAGGGCTGCACGACCACCGTGTTGCTCGGCCGGTAGCCGGGCCAGGCCGCGCCGACCGGCTTCGGCGCCGACTGCGCGACCGGCGGCGTCAGCGGGTTGCCGCAGGCGCACCGCACCCGGGGCACCCCGTGGTCGTCCACCAGGACGGCGGTGCCGGCCTGGAGCACGGACTGGAACCGGGTCGGGGCGCCGTTCTGGAAGCCGTGGTTGGTGACCCGGGTGTCGACGCGCAGCTGGAGCGAGGTCAGGGAGCGCAGATAGCCCGGGACCTCGGCGGCCGAGATGCCGAGGACCTGGGCGAAGGCCGCGTTCTTCGGGGGCTCGGCGGCCAGGAAGCGGATCTGCTGCTCGACGTCGCAGCTCGACGTGCGGTGGGTGCCGCCGTACAGACCCGGGGCCGAACCCGACACGCTGCGCGTGGCGTTGGTGTCGGTGCCGGTCTCGGGGGGCAGCGGGACGGGTGACATGGAGGCGCCGGGCGCGAGGGCCGTCGAGCGGGTGAAGGGGTGGGGGCCGGCGGCGGAGGTGTTCTGCAGGAAGACCTCGCCGCCGCCGGCGCCCGCCTCGTTCCCGCCGCCCCCGCCGTCGCCCCGGGTGAGGACCACGACGAGCGCGATCGCCGCCACCAGGACGGCGGTGAGCGAGGCGACCTTCGGCACCGAACGCCACCACGGGCCCCCGCCGCCACCGCCCGCCGCGCCTCCGCCCGTACCGCCGGCACCGGATCCGCCGCCGCCCTGGCCTCCGCCCGGAGCGCCGCCGGAGCCTCCCGGACCGCCGCCCCCGCCGGAACCGCTCCCGCCGGAACCGCTCCCGCCGGAGCTTCCGCCGGATCCGCCGCCGGAACCGTCGTACGGCGGCCCTGAAGGCGGTGGGGGCGTGGCCTGGCCGGGGCGCGTGGTCGGGCCCGAGAGGGGTCCCGAGGGAGGGCCGGCAGGGGGGACCGAGGGGGTGCCGGACGGCGGGTGGGAAGTCACGTTTTTCCCTTTCTTCCGTTCCGCGCCCATTGTGTGCGCCAACCGGGTCCCGCCCGCAAGCGGACCGCGCCCTCCGGTACTAGCGTGGGCGGGGTGAGCACCCCGCTCTCCACCCCAGCCGGCCCGCCCCCGGGCCCCCGCCCCCCGGGGCACCTCGTCCGTGACGCGGCGCTGGCGCTGCTCGCGGTCGCCGCCGGACTCGTGGCGATGGGCGTCGTCGCCGGCCTCGGACTGTGGGCCGCGGGCGCCGCGGACCTCCCCGGCGGCGCGGGCGCCTTCGTCGCCGTCCTCGCCGCGGTCGTCGTCATGGCCGCGGGCGGCCAGGTCGGCCTCGCCGGTGACGCCGGCGACCTCGCCGGCACCCAGGCCGAGATCACCGCCATGCCGCTCACCGTCACCCTGGTGGGCGCACTCGTCACCGGCTTCTGCTTCCTGCGCCCGCTGCGCCACCACGCCGTCGCCCGCAGCCGCGACCTGCTGTCCCTCGCCGTGCCGACCGTCCTGATCTGGCTGGCCGCGCTCGCGGGCCTCTCCGCGCTGGCCCGGCACGACTTCCCGATCACCCTCGGCGGCGACACCTCCCAGGGCGGCGGCGACCTCGGCGACCTGTTCAGCGAGCTCCTGGACGCGGTGAACCCCTCCGTGGGCTTCCGCACCGACCTCGGCCCCACGCTCTTCTACGGCCTGCTGTGGATCCTCGGCGTCCTCGTCGTCGCCCTGCTCGTCTCCCGCCGGACCCCGCTGCCCGCCCGCCTCGTCCGCCACCACCAGGCCGTCCGCCCGGCCGCCTCCGCGATGCTGCTGCTCGTCCTCGCGTACGTGGTGATCGGCCTCGTGATCGGGATCGTCGTCGCCGCGACCAAGGGCCACGCGGCGCAGACCCTCGCCGTGCTCCTGCTCGGCCTGCCCAACGTCAGCTGGCTCGCCCTCGGCGTCGGCATCGGCGGTTCCTGGCAGGGCCGGGTCGACGGCCCGTTCGGGCTGCCCATGCCGCAGATCCTCGACGACGTGCTGCGCGGCGGGAACGGCGGCAAGGACCTGTCCACCCTCGACCTGTCCTCCCTCGCCTCCTACGACGCGCGCGCCTGGTGGCTGCTGCCGGTCGCGGCCGTCCTGGTGCTCGCCGCCGCCTTCGTGGCGGCCGTCCGCTCCCCGGCCCGCACGCGGCTCTGGCAGCACTCCCTCCACCTCGGGATCGCCTTCGCCCTCGCGATGCTCGTCGTCACCCCGCTCACCCTCGTCGAGGCGCGGTTCGGCCTCTCGATCCTCGGCATCGGCGAACTGGAGTCGCTCGGCGGCGAGGTCGTGCTCCGCCCGGACGTCTGGAAGACCGTCGGCCTCGCCCTGCTCTGGGGCCTGGTGGCCGGCTTCCTCGGCGGACTGCTCGCCACCCCCGTCCGCCGCCGCGGCGAGGTCGACGCCGGGCGGCCGAAGGACGCGGCGCCCCCGTCCGAGCCGCCGACACCGCCGGTACCGCCCACGCCGCCCGTGCCGCCGGGGCCGCCGGCCGGGTGAGGCCGTCACGGACCACGCTCGTCACCCCGCCCCACACCCTCACCGGTCCAACCGGTCCCTTCACCCGTCGAACCGGTCCCTTCACCGGTCGAACCGGTCCGCCCCGTCCTCCCCGATCCGCCGGAACACCGGCCGCGCCCACGCCGGCGGCTCCGGCGGCGGCCCCTGCGGCCGGCCGCCGCCGTCGGTGTCGCGCGGCGGCTCCTTCGCCCGGGTCCCCCGTTCCAGCGCCGCCCGCAGCTCCATGACGAACTCCAGGCAGGTCCCGTAGCGCTCCTCGGGCGCCTTCGCCAGCGCCTTCCCGAGCACCGTGTCCGCCGCGTCCGGCAGCCCGGCCCGCACCTCCGACAGAGGGGGCGGCGGATCGTACTGCTGCGCCCACAGCACCGCGATGTCGTCGTCCCTGCGGAACGGCACCACCCCGGTGAGCATCTCGAAGACCACGCAGCCCAGGCTGTAGACGTCGCAGCGGCCGTCCACCGGTTTGCCCGAGATCTGCTCGGGCGCCACGTAGTCCAGCGTGCCGACGAACTGCCCCACCGTCGTGAAACCGGTCAGCGAGAGCGACTTCTTCGTCAGGCCGAAGTCGGTCAGGTACACGTGCTCCGGATGGTCCCGGTCGGTGCCCTCGGCCACCAGGATGTTGCCCGGCTTCACGTCCCGGTGCACCAGGTCGTGGGCGTGCGCCGCGTCCAGGGCGGACGCCACCTGGATGGCGATCCGCCCCGTCGTCACCGGGTCGAGCGCGCCCTCGCGGTCCTCCAGGGCCCGCAGGTCCTGCCCCGGCACGTACCGCATCGCGATGTACAGCATCCCCTCCGTCTCGCTCGCCTCGAAGACCGGCACGATGTGCGGGTGGTCGATCGACGCGGCCACCCGCGACTCGTGCGCGAAGCGCCTGCGGAAGGTGTCGTCGCGGGCCAGCTCGGGCGCGAGCAGCTTCAGCGCGACGGTCCGGTCGAGGTTCAGGTCGTGGGCCCGGTAGACCACCGCCATGCCGCCGCGCCCGATCTCCTCCTCGACCCGGTAGCCCGCGATCCGCTTGCCGATGAGCCCCGAGTCGCGGCCGACCGGCAGCGGGGCGAACTCCGTGTCCGGGGCCGTACCGGGGGCGGTGTCCGTGGGCACGGCCGGGGACGGGTTCGGGGGCGGGCCGGGAGGCGCGTGCGGGGGCGGGGCCGTCGGCCCGCCCGCGGCCGGATCCGGTGGCAGGTCCTGGCCCGTCATCGGCCCTCACCCGTTCCGTCCGGGCCCACCACCCGCGTACGCGGCGCGCCGGGCGGCTCGGAGTCCAGCTGGGGCACGATCTGCGTCGGCTCGTGTGACGCGCCCGGCACCGGCCCGCCCGCCGACGGCGCCGAGGAGGCCGCGTACGTGCTCAGGCCGGTGCCGTCGCAGTACAGCCACCGCTCGTGCTCGGCGTCGTACAGCCACAGCGACTCGCCGTCGACGACCATGCCCACCCGCAGCCCGCGCGTGCGCCGCCGGAACGTCTCGCCGTCCGCCCTGCCGCCGGCCAGCTCCTCCGCGGCCCGCCGGTAGCGGCCCAGGGCGTCCTCCGCGCGGGCGATCAGCGGCCGGGGGTCGGCGGTGCGGGTGAGCGGGCCGCCCGCGGCGGGCGGGTCGTCGGGCACGGAGACGAGCAGGCGGGCGTCGACCCAGGCCGACCAGCCGTTGGAGCAGAGGATCCGCCCCCAGTCGCCGGCCCGGTCCACGAGCCGCACCGGCAGGAACGCGTCGAGCGGCGCGGTCGGCAGCGACGGGTCGGGCGACTCCCAGGCGGACAGACCCTCGCGGGGCACGATGTGCGTGGGCCGGAAGTCGGGCACGTACGAGGAACCGGAATCCGGTACGACGGTGTTCACGGCACGCTACCTCCGCATCACGACCGGCTCGTGCCGGCGCAGCAGCCGGGCGACGACGAAGCCGAGGACCACACAGAGCACCACCAGCATCCCCATGTCGAAGAGCCAGGCGCCGACGGTGTGGTCCATCAGCGGGTCCGCCGTCTTCTCGCTCGGCGCGACGGCCCCGATGTCGATGGTCGCGCCCATCGCCGCGAACGCCCAGCGGGACGGCACCAGCCAGGCCAGCTGCTCCAGGACCGGCGTCCCTCGCACGTTCAGCAGGGCCCCGCAGAACACCACCTGCACGATGGCCAGGAGGACGAGCAGCGGCATCGTCACCTCCTCCTTGCGCACCAGCGCGGACACGAAGAGGCCGAGCATCATCGCGGTGAAGGCGAGCAGGGCGACGGCCAGCGTGAGCTCCACCAGCGCGGGCATCAGCACCCCCTGGCCGTCCGGCACGTTCAGCGGCACGCCGATCAGCGCGACCAGGGTCAGGACCACCGCCTGCACGATCGTGATCACCCCGAGGACCACGACCTTGGACATGAGGTACGCCGAGCGCGAGAGGCCGACGGCTCTCTCCCGGCGGTAGATCGTGCGTTCCTTGACCAGTTCCCGCACCGCGTTCGCGGCCCCGGTGAGGACACCGCCCACGCACAGGATCAGCAGCACGTTCAGCGTCGACTCGGGGCCGAGACTGCCCTCGGAGAGCGCCCGCGCCATCGCCCCCATCACGAAGGGCAGCGCGATCATGATGACCAGGAAGGTCCGGTCGGCGGCCAGGGCGGCCGTGTACCGCCGGACGAGCGTCCGCAGCTGCGACCACCAGCTCTGCGGCTTCGGCGGCGGCGGTGCGGCGGCGGGCGGAGCGCCGAAGGCCCCGGGCGCCGGCTGCCGCACCATGGCCTCGGCGATGTACTGCCGGTGGAAGCGGGAGGCGCGGTACTGGCCGGCCCAGTCGCGGGCCTTGTCGTTCTCGAAGGCCTCGAACGCCTCCGGCCACTGGTCGAAGCCGAAGAAGCCGAGGGTCTCGTCGGGCGGCCCGTAGTAGGCGACCCGGCCGCCCGGCGCGAGGACCAGCAGCCGGTCGCAGACGTCCAGGCTCAGCACGCTGTGGGTGACGACGATGACGGTGCGCCCGTCGTCGGCGAGTCCGCGCAGCATGTGCATCACCGAGCGGTCCATGCCCGGGTCGAGCCCGGAGGTCGGCTCGTCGAGGAAGAGCAGCGAGGGCTTGGTGAGCAGTTCGAGGGCCACGCTGACCCGCTTGCGCTGCCCGCCGGAGAGGCTGTGGATGGGCTGCCCGGCCCGTTCCACCAGGCCGAGCTCCCCGATCACCTCGTCCACCCGGGCGCGCCGCTCGGCCGCGGCCGTGTCCTCCGGGAAGCGCAGCTCGGCGGCGTACGAGAGGGCCCGGCGCACGGTGAGCTGGAGGTGCAGGATGTCGTCCTGCGGGACGAGGCCGATGCGCTGGCGCAGTTCCGCGTAGTCCCGGTAGAGGTCGCGGCCGTCGTAGAGCACCGTGCCCCGGTCGGCGGGCCGCTGCCCGGTCAGCGCGCCCAGCAGCGTCGACTTGCCCGCGCCGGACGGGCCGACGACGGCGAGCAGGCACTTCTGCCCGACGGGGAAGGACACGCCGTCGAGCAGGGTCTTGCGGCCGTGGTCCACGGTGACGTCGAGCTCCTGCACGTCGAGCGAGACCTCGCCGGTGTCGGTGAACTCGACGAGGTTGCCGCCGATCAGGCAGAACGCGCAGTGCCCGATGCCGACGATGTCCTCCGCGGTCACCCGGGCGTGGTCGACGGGGCTGCCGTTGAGGAAGGTTCCGTTGTGGCTGCCGAGGTCGTGGATCCAGTACGTGCCGTCGGGCGCCGCCCGCAGCTCGGCGTGCCGCCGCGAGACCGTCAGATCGTCGACGACCAGGTCGTTGTCGGGCGCCCGCCCGATCCGGACGCTGCGCGCGGGCAGCGGCCGGACGGAGGTCGGCTGCCGGAAGGTGCCGGTGCGGGCGGGGTACGAGACGGAGGACGGGCGCGGGGCCACGGGGGGCGGGGCGGGCGCGGGCTCGTACGGCGCCGGTGCCGGCTCGTACGGCAGGGGAGCGGGATCGGCGACGGCGTCGGGCTCGCGGGGCGGGGGCTCGTACGGGGCGGGCGCGGGCTCGCGGGGCGCGGGCTCGTAGGGGGCCGGCTCGTAGGACGCCGGCTCGGGAACCGGATCGTACGATGCCGGCGCCGGCTCCGGCGTAGGTGCGGGCGGGGGTGAAGGCGCGGGTGGCGGAGGCGGAGGGGCGGGAGCCTGCGCCCGCGCCGGTGCCGACAGGACCGCCACCGGACCGTCCGAGGGGTGGCCGAAGCGGATGACCGTGCCCGGGCCGACCGCGCTCAGGTGCACCCGTCGGTCGTCGGTGAAGGTGCCGTTCGTGCTGCCCTCGTCCTCGACGGTCCACTGGCCGCCGGCCGCTCGCAGCACGGCGTGGTGCCATGACGTCCGGGCATCGGCCAGGACGAAGTCGCTGGTGGGGTCGCGTCCGATGCGATAGACGCGGCTCGGGTTCATCAGGGTCGCGTCCCCGCCGATCTCCAGGACCAGCTCGGGCGCGGCGGGCGCGACGGGCCGCTCTCCCATGTCGGCATCTTAACGTCGGACGCCGGTCCCTGCCCGGGAGAGGCGCCGGTATGGTGGTCGCCCCGCCCGCCCCCGCCGGGCAGGGCGGAGGACGTGCGGGAACGAGGAGGAGAGACCGTGCCGAAGGGTGTCACCAGGCGCCGGCCGCGTACCCGCGCGGCCCTGCTCGAGGCGGCCCTGGAGACCTTCGCCGAGCACGGTTTCCACGCCGCCTCGATCGAGCAGATCTGCGACCGCGCCGGATTCACGCGCGGCGCCTACTACTCGAACTTCGCCAGCAAGGAAGAGCTCTTCCTCGCCCTCTTCGACGAGCACGGCGAGCGGATCGTGCGCCGCCTCGCCGAGTCCGTCGACGCCCTCGGGCCCGAGGAGTGCACGCTGGAGCGGATCGCGGAGCTGGCCTCCCGGGTGGAGCCGGACGAGCGGGACTGGTACCTGGTCAGCACGGAGTTCACCCTGCACGCCATCCGCGACCCGCAGGCGGCCTGGGTGCTCGCCCGGCACGACGCGGCGCTGCGGGCCGAGATCGCCCGTGGCATCGCGCTGGTGCTCCGCCGGGCCGGCCGCGAACTCACCGTGGACGCCGACCGGTTCGCCCGGATGGTCGTGGCCCTGCGCGAGGGCGGTCTCGCGCAGAGCTACGTCGAACCGGCCGCGCTGCCGCCGGGAACGCTCGAACGGGACTTCCTCGCCCCGCTGCTGGAGTCCTGCACCCGCCCGGTGTGAGGCGCCGGAGCGCCGCCTCCGCGCCGGCGCACGGCCCGGGCCGGAGTGCCGCCCCCGGGCCGAAGTGCCGCTCTTGGGCGGCAGTACCGCCCCGGGCCCGGAGTACCGCCCCTGGGCCGCAGTGCCGCCCTGGCCCGGAGTGTGCCGCCCCCGGCCCGGAGCGCGGCCCCGGGCCGGGCGGCGGCCTCAGTCGAACAGGTCCGGGTCCGAGGCCGTGATCTGGTCCCACAGCGGCCGGGCCTGGAACCAGCCGGCCAACGGTGTGCCCAGCTGCCCCCGGGTGAGCAGCGCGGTCTCCCGGTCGATGAGCCGGGGCGTGCCCGCGGCCATCGCCAGCAGCTGGGCCTGGCAGGAGCGTTCCATGGTGACGAACCACCACACCGCCTCGGCGACCGACTGCCCGACGGTGAGCAGCCCGTGGTTCCTCAGGACGACCGCCTTGTACCCGGCGAGCGCCTTCGCGACCCGCCGGCCCTCCTCCAGCTCGTTGACGACGCCCCGGTAGTCGTCGTAGATCCCGTGGTCCTCGAAGAACGCGCAGGCGTCCTGGGTGATCGGGTCGAGCGGGACGCCCAGGCTGGAGAAGGCCTTTCCGTGCAGGGAGTGCGCGTGCGCGGCGGCGATCGCGTCGGGCCGGGCCGCGTGCACCTGCGCATGGATGACGAACGCGGCCCGGTTGACCGGGCGGCGGCCGTCGAGGACCCGGCCCTCGTGGTCCACCCGGATCAGGTCGGAGGCCTTGATCTGGAGGAAGCTCATGCCGAAGGGGTTGACCCAGAACGTGTCCGGTTCCCCCGGGTCGCGCACGGTGAGGTGCCCGGCGACGCCCTCGGAGAACCCGAAGCGCCCGAAGATCCGGAATCCGGCGGCCAGTTGCTCCTTGCGGTACCGGCGCTCCTCCTCGACGGAGTCGAAGCGCGGTGGCAGCGGAAGGGTGACCCCGTCCGGAAGCGGGCCGACGGCGGCGGCGAGCGCGGGCGGCAGGGTGCTCATGGTTCCTCCCCGGAGGTGCGGTGGGCGCGGCGGGCGGGCCAGAAGATACAGAGGTGTATCCGATACGACAATGACTCCACCGCTCAGCCGGGAGACGCCGGCGGCGGATCGCCCTTGCGGTGCGGGGAGCTCGCTGGCTACGGTCGCACCCGGCAGTCAGAAAGCGCTTGCTATGCGGCGCGCGCAGCGGCACACACCAGGAGCAGCGTGAGCGACACCCGGGACGTCCTCGTCTACACCCGCACCACCGGATACCGCCACGACTCCATCCCCGCCGGAGCCGCGGCGCTCACCGCACTCGCCGCCGCGGCGGGCCGCCCCGCCGAGACCACCGAGGACCCCGGCGCCTTCACCCCCGCCCGCCTCGCCCGCTGCGCCGCCGTCGTCCTCCTGTCGACCACCGGGACCGTGCTCACGGACGCGGGCCGCGCCGCCCTCGAAGCGTACGTACGGGGTGGCGGCGGGCTGCTCGCCGTGCACGCGGCGGCCAACGCCGAACCCGAGTGGCCGTTCTACGGCGAGCTGCTCGGCACCCGCTTCGACGGCCACCCCGAGATCCAGCCGGGCGCCGTGTGCGTGGACGCCCCCGGGCACCCGGCGACGACCTGCCTGCCGGCCCGCTGGGAGTGGACCGACGAGTGGTACAACTTCACCGCCAACCCCCGGGACACCGGCGTCCGCGTCCTCGCCCGCGCCGACGAGACGGCCTACCGGGGCGGCACCCTCGGCGCCGACCACCCCCTGGTCTGGTCCCGCGAGACCGGCCCGGGCGGCGGCCGCTTCCTGTTCACCGCCCTCGGCCACGCCGCGGAGGCGTACGCGGACCCCGCCTTCCGCGCCCACCTGGCGGGCGCCCTGCGGTGGGTGGCCGGCGGCTGACCGCACGGCCCCCGCCGGCCGCCCCGGCGCGTCACCCCTCCGCCCCGCCGGCCGCCCCGGCGCGTCACCCCTCCGCCCCGCCGGCCGCCCCGCCGGCCGCCCCGGCGCGTCACCCCTCCGCCCCGCCCCGATTGCGCCCGGCGCCCGGGCACGAAAGGTTTCCGGAGGGGGCGCAGGCCAGGAGGAGACGACATGGGCATCGCCACCGTGAACCCGGCGACCGGCGAGACGCTGCGCACCTACGAGGCCCACGGGCCCGCCGAGGTCGAACGCCGGATCGACGCCGCCCACGAGGCGTACCGCCAGTACCGCACCACCCCCTTCGCCGAGCGCGCCCGGCTGATGCGGGCCGCCGCGACCCTCCTCGACGAGGACACCGACGACATCGCCCGCACGATGACCGTCGAGATGGGCAAGCCGATCGCGGCCGCCCGCGCCGAGGCAGCCAAGTGCGCCAGGACGATGCGCTGGTACGCCGAACACGCCGAGGCCCTGCTCGCCGACGAGCACCCCGACGAGCACGACGTCCAGGACGCCGGGGCCGACCGGGCCCGGGTCCACTACCGGCCGCTCGGCCCGGTCCTCGCCGTCATGCCGTGGAACTTCCCGCTCTGGCAGGTGATCCGCTTCGCCGCGCCCGCGCTGATGGCGGGCAACACCGGGCTCCTCAAGCACGCCTCGAACGTCCCCCAGACCGCCCTCTACCTCGGCGAGCTGTTCCGCCGGGCCGGCTTCCCCGAGGGCTGCTTCCAGACCCTGCTGATCGGCTCGGGCGCCGTCGAGGGCGTCCTGCGCGACCCGCGGGTCGTCGCCGCGACCCTCACCGGCAGCGAACCGGCCGGCCGCTCCGTCGCCGCGATCGCCGGCGACGAGGTCAAGAAGACCGTCCTCGAACTGGGCGGCAGCGACCCGTACATCGTCATGCCCTCCGCCGACATCCCGCGCGCCGTGAAGACCGCCGTCACCGCGCGGGTCCAGAACAACGGGCAGTCCTGCATCGCCGCCAAGCGGTTCATCGTCCACCGGAACGTCTACGACGACTTCGCCGAACGCTTCACCGCCGCCATGAACGCCCTCACCGTCGGCGACCCCCTCGACGAGGACACCGACGTCGGCCCGCTCGCCACCGAGCAGGGACGGGCCGACCTGGAGGTCCTCGTCGACGACGCCGTACGCCGGGGGGTCACCGTGTTGTGCGGGGCGGGCCGCCCCGAGGAGCTGCCGCGCGGCTGGTTCTACCGGCCGACCGTGCTCACCGGCATCACCCCGGAGATGCGCATCCACCGCGAGGAGACCTTCGGCCCCGTCGCCACCCTCTACCCGGTCGCCGACATCGAGGAGGCCGTCGCCGTCGCCAACGACTCGCCCTTCGGCCTCAGTTCCAACGTGTGGACCCGCGACGACGAGGACATCGCCTTCTTCGTCCGCGACCTGGAGGCCGGCGGCGTCTTCGTCAACGGCATGACCGCCTCCCATCCCGCACTGCCCTTCGGCGGCGTGAAGCGCTCCGGTTACGGCCGCGAGCTCTCCGGCCACGGCATCAAGGAGTTCTGCAACGTGACGACGGTCTGGCAGCGCGGCTGACCGCGCGGGCCACCACCGTGCCGCCCCTCCGAGGGCCGCCGCGCCCTCGTCAGGCCCGGGTCCACTCCAGGAGTCGCTCCGCCGGCCAGGTGTTGATCACGCGCTCCGCGGGCACCCCGCACTCCTCCGCCCGTGCGCAGCCGAGGATCTGCCACTCCAGCTGGCCCGGCGCGTGGGCGTCCGTGTCCACGGCGAAGTCGACCCCGGCGTCCACCGCGAGCCGCAGCAGCCGGCGCGGCGGGTCGAGGCGCTCGGGGCGGCTGTTGATCTCCACCGCGGTGCCCGCCTCGGCGCAGGCGGCGAAGACCCGTTCCGCGTCGAACTCCGACTCGGGCCGCAGCCGCCCGCCGCTCACCAGCCGCCCGGTGCAGTGCCCGAGCACGTCCATCAGCGGATCGCGGACCGCCCGCTCCATCCGGCGGGTCATCGCCCGCGCGTCCATCCGCAGCTTCGAGTGCACCGAACCGACCACCAGGTCGAGCCGGTCCAGGAGGGCGGGCTCCTGGTCGAGGGAGCCGTCCTCCAGGATGTCGCACTCGATCCCGGTGAGCAGCCGGAACGGCGCCCACCGCTCGTTCAGCTCCGCCACCAGCTCCAGTTGCTCGCGCAGCCGCTCGGGGGAGAGCCCGCGGGCCACCTTCAGGCTGGGCGAATGGTCCGTCAGGACCGCCCACGCGTGCCCGATCCGGGCCGCGGTGCGCCCCATGTCCTCGACGGTGCTGCCGCCGTCCGACCAGTCCGAGTGGAGGTGGCAGTCGCCGCGCAGCGCCGCCCGCAGCGCCTCGCCGCCCCGCACCTCCGGCAGCGTGATCTCCCGCTCCAGGCGCTCCAGGTAGTCCGGCACCCGCCCGTCGAGCGCCTCGCGCACGACGGCCGCCGTCTTCGGCCCGATGCCCTTCACCGACTCCAGGGTCCCCGCCGCCGCCCGCCGCGCCACCTCCTCCGCGCCGAGCGCCGTCACCGCCGCCGACGCCGTACGGAAGGCGCGGACGCGGTACGTGGGTGCCTGCCCGCGCTCCAGCAGGAACGCGATCCGCTCCAGCGCCGCCACCGGGTCCATCGGCCGCACCCTCCTCCGGTCAGCTCGCCGGGCCCGCCGCGGGGGAGGGCCCGATCTCGCACCACACCGCCTTGCCCTCGCCGCGCGGCTCCACGCCCCAGCGCGAGGCCAGCGCGTCCATCATCAGCAGGCCGCGGCCCGAGGTCGCCGCCTCGCCGGGGGTGCGCCGCCGCGGCCACGCGCTCGACCGGTCCTGCACCGACAGGCGCACCCGCCGCACCGGCTCCGGCAGCACCTCCAGGGTGAGGACCGCGCCGCCCTCGGTGTGCAGCAGCACGTTCACCAGCAGCTCCCCCGTCAACAGCTCGGCGTCGTCGGAGAGTTCGGGCATGCCCCAGTCCACCAGCGCCTGACCCACCGCGGCCCGCGCGTCCGACAGGCCCTGCGGGTCGGCCTGGTGGATGTACTGGTGGATGCGCGGCGCCCGCGGCGTGCCCGGGTCGGGGCTGCGCCGCAGCACGAGCAGCGCCACGTCGTCGCCGGAGCCCCAGCGCTCCCACAGCTGCTCGGACAGGTGGTCGGCGAGCGCCTCCGCCTGCGGCGGGCCGCTGCCGACCGCCTCGGCGAGCGCCGCGAGACCCGCCTCGATGTCCGTGCCCGGCTGCTCGACAAGGCCGTCCGTGCACAGCACCAGCGTCTCGCCCGGCACCAGGTCGAGCCGGGTCTCCGGGAACTCCTCGTCCTCGAAGACCGTCGCCAGGCCCAGCGGCAGCCCGCCGCGCAGCTTCGGCCGGCCCACCCGCCCGTCCGTGTGCCGGATCAGCGGCCCCAGGTGCCCCGCCCGCACCCCGCGTACCGTCCCGCCGGCCAGGTCCACCTGGGCGTACGTACAGGTCGCGAAGCGGTTCGTGTCCAGCTCGGCGAGGAAGCGGGAGGCCCGGGCGAGGACCGTGGACGGGGCGTGGCCCTCGCCCGCGTACGCCCGCAGCGCGATCCGCAGCTGCCCCATGATCGCGGCGGCGTGCGTGTCGTGCCCCTGGACGTCGCCCACGACGATGCCCACCCGCCCGCGCGGCAGCGGGATCACGTCGTACCAGTCGCCGCCGACCTGCCGGCCGCTCCACGCCGCGTGGTAGCGCACCGCGATCTCGCCGCCGGTGATCGTCGGGATCCGGCGCGGCAGCATGGTCGCCTGGAGCCCGGTGGCCAGCTCCCGCTCCTCGTCGAAGAGGATGGCCCGCTGGAGCGACTGCGACACGATCGCCGCCAGACCCAGCAGCAGGTTGCGCTCGTCGGCGCTGAAGCTGCTCCGCCGCCGGTAGAACAGCGCGAGACCGCCCAGCTTGCGGGCCTGCGCGATCAGCGGCAGGTAGCAGGCCGACTTGAACGGCATCCGGTTCACGTACGGCGCCAGCTCGGGATAGTCGCGCCCCAGCGAGGAGAAGGAGGGGACGAACCGCGGCCGTCCGCTCAGCACCGTCTCCGCCATCGGCAGCCCCTGGTCGAGCCGCCGGATCCGGAAGTCGTCGAAGACGTCCAGCGACTCCCCGGACAGCGCGATGATGTTCAGGGAGTCGTTCTCCACCAGCCCCAGCGCCAGCCCCTCCGCGCCCAGCCGCGCCAGCCCCCCGGGGCCGGTGAGCGCCGCCGTCACGTCGTCCACCGTGACCGCCCGCGACAGCGCGTGCGTCGTCCGCTCCACGATCGTCGTCTGCACCTCGCGGCGCTTCTCCAGCTCCTGCAGGAACGCCGAGTGCGTCACCTCGGCCGTGGCGTCCCGGACGATCCCCACGATCCGGTACGCCATGCGCCCGTCCCGGCGCAGGATCCTGGCCTGCACGTGCGTCCATTGGGGTGTACCGTCGGCCCGCTCCAGCCGGACGTGCGCCGTGTACGAGGACTCCCCGCTGGTGATCGCCCGCCGGATCACCGCGTCCAGCCGGGCCCGCTCCTCCGGGTCGAGCCCGCGCACCAGCGTCGCCGGCCGCCCGTCGAACCCGTCCGCGGCCACACCGAAGACCAGCAGCCCCGCGTCGTCGACATCGATGGTGCCCGTGTCGAGATCCCAGTCGAAGCTGCCGGTACGGTTCATGGCGAGGCGCTCGGTCGGCCCGATCTCGCCGCCGTGCGTGCTCCGCTCGTCTTCGGTCATCCTCCTCATTGTCGAACCGGCACCCCCCGGACGCCATGGCGGCGACACCGCCGCTCGGGCGAATCCCCCCGGCGGTGATTCCGCGGCGATTCGGCAGAATGGGCCGGTGCAGCCGCTCTATCGCATCCTCGGACCCGCCCAGGCCCTCCGTACCGACGGCCGGGAGGCCGTCCTGAACGGGGCACGGCTCCGCGCCCTGCTCACCGCCCTGGCCGCGGCGGCCGGACGCCCCGTGCGCACGGACGCGCTGATCGCGCAGGTGTGGGGCGAGGCCGACGCCGCCCCGGCGCACGGGGGCGGCGCTGGGCCGCACCCGCGCGCCGGCGCCGGAACGCCCGGCGACCGCGTGGCCGCCCTCCAGGCCCTCGTCGGACGGCTGCGCCGCGCCCTCGGCCCGGACGCGGTCGCCTCGGAGCCCGGCGGCTACCGGCTCGTCGTGACCGCGCCCGAGGACATCGATTGCTTCCGCTTCGAGCGGAAGTCCGACGCCGCCGCCCGCGAGCTCGCCGCGGGCCGCCCCCTGCGCGCGGCGGAGCTCCTCGACGAGGCCCTGGACCTGTGGCGGGGCAGCGCGCTCGCCGACCTCCCCGGCCATGACGCGGACCCCCTCGCCGTTCGGGCCGAACGCCGCCGCACCCGTGCCCGGCGCGACCGGCTCGCCGCCGCCGTGGCCCTCGGGCACGCCCAGGACGCCCTGGCCCCCCTGGCCGACCTCGTCGCCGAGCACCCCCTCGACGAGCCCCTGCACGCCCTCCACCTGCGCGCCCTGCGCGCCGCCGGGCGCCCCGCCGAGGCCCTCGCCGCCTACGAGACCGTGCGCACCGCCCTCGCCGACCGCCTCGGCACCGACCCCGGCCCGGAACTCAAGGCGCTCTACGAGGAGTTGTTGACGGGCTCGGCAGCCGCTCCGGCCGAGCCGGCCCCGCCCCGTCCCACCCTGCCCCTCCCGCTGACCTCATTCCTCGGCCGTGACACCGAACTGGAGGAACTGGCAGCCGAGTTGAACGGATCGCGGCTCGTCACGCTGCTCGGTCCCGGTGGCGTCGGCAAGACCCGCCTCGCCATGGAGGCCGCCCGGGGCGTCGAGGCGGCCCCGCCGGACGGGCACGGGGAGGTCTGGGTCGCGGAACTCGCCCCCGTACGCGAGGAATCCGCCGTCCTGGCGGCCGTCCTCACGGCCCTCGGCGCCCGCGAGACCCAGCTCTGGAGCGGCCCCGCCCTCGCCGAGGGGAAGAGCCGCGACCCCCTCGCCACCCTCGTGGAGCACTGTGCGCGGCGTCGGATGCTGTTGTTGCTGGACAACTGTGAGCATGTGGTGGGTGCGGTGGCGGGGTTGGTGGAGGTGTTGTTGGCGCGGTGTCCGGGGGTGACGGTGCTGGCGACGAGTCGGGAGCCGTTGGGGGTGCCGGGGGAGGTGGTGCGGCCGTTGGGGCCGTTGCCGTTGGGGGTGGCGGTGCGGTTGTTCGGTGAGCGGGGTGCGGCGGTGCGGCCGGGGTTCCGGGTGGAGGAGGAGGCGGGGGCGGCTGCGGAGATCGTGCGGCGGCTGGACGGTCTGCCGTTGGCGGTGGAGCTGGCGGCGGCGCGGTTGCGGATGCTGACGGCGGGGCAGATCGCGGAGCGGTTGGATGATCGTTTCCGGTTGTTGACGTCGGGGGCGCGGACGGTGTTGCCGCGGCAGCAGACCTTGCGGGCGGTGGTGGACTGGTCGTGGGATCTGCTGGGTGGTGCGGAGCGGGGGGTGTTGCGCCGGTTGTCGGTGTTCGCGGGCGGGTGTGATCTGGAGGCGGCGGAGGCGGTGTGCGGGGGGCCGGGTGCGGCCGGGGACGTGCTGGAGCTGCTGGGGTCGTTGGTGGACAAGTCGTTGGTGGTGGCGGCCGAGGCGGAGGGCGGGATGCGGTACCGGTTGCTGGAGACGGTGGCCGAGTACGCGGGGGAGCGGCTGGACGAGGCAGGGGAGCGGGCGGCGGTCGAGCGGCGTCATCTGACCTACTACCGGGAACTCGCGCGCCTGACCGACCCCGAACTGCGCACCGGACGCCAGACCGCCGCCCTCACCCGCTTCGAGTCCGAACACGACAACATCAGGGCCGCGCTGCGCACGGCCGTCGGGCTCGGCGACGAGCAGGAGGCCCTGTGCCTCGTGCACGCCATGAGCTGGTTCTGGCAGCTGCGCAACCATCAGCTCGACTCACGGACCTGGGCCAGGGCGGCCGCCGGCCTGGGGCCCGACCCGTTCCTGCCGCCGCTGCGCCCCGCCGAGCCCTTCGCCGGACGGTGCGTGGACGTGCCGCCGCCGTGGACGGGGGAGCGGCTCTGGGAGGCGCGGCGCGGCGGCCGGCTCCTCGTCCTCGCCACCGAGGGCGGCGAGGGCGCTGCCGCGTTCGAGCACCCCGAGACCCGCGCCCGCCTGGACGCCGTCGTCGCCGCGTACCGTCCCGGGCTGCCGCAGACCTGCCGCCAGCCCGGGGCGATGTGGTACTTCGCCCGCCTCATGACCGGCGGCTTCGCCGGCCTCGACGAGACCCTCGCCGCGCTCCTCGCCGCGGCCCGCGAACACGGCGAGGACTGGGACGTGGCCTTCAGCCTGCTCCTGCGGGCCAAACTGCTCGGCGAGCAGCCCGGCGACGCCGAAGAGGCCCTGGGGCTGTTCGAGGCCGCCCGCGACTCCTGGGGCATCGCCGAATCGCTCGCCGCGCGCGGCGAGACGTACGAGCGGGCCGGCCGCTCCGCGGAGGCCGCCGCCGACTTCGCCCGCGCCATGGACGCCGCCACGCAGCTCGGCGCGCACTCCCAGGTGCCCGTCTTCAAGGCGCTCCTCGCCGCCGTCCGGCTCCGCACCCGGGCCGTCGCGGACGACCCCGTGGCATGGGCGGAGGCGGAACGGACGCTCGCCGAGGCGGCCGACGAGTCGGGCGAGTCGGGCGCCGAGGCCGTGAGCACCGCCCGGCTGCTCCTCGCCCAGCACTACGGGAACACCGGCCGCACCGCACTCGCCCGCACCCAACTCGACGTGATGGAAGGTGAGTTCGGCGAGGACACGCCGAGCCTCTTCCGGGGGATGCTCGGCGGGGTGCGCGGTTGGCTGGCCTGCGTGGACGGCGCGTACGAGCAGGCCACCGCCCATCTCGGCGGCGCGGTACGGGACATGGAGGTCCTCGCGTACCTCGTCGCCCCCTACCTCGTCGTCGCCCAGTTCGCGCCGGCCGCCTGGGCCCGCGCGGGGAGCGGCGCCCCCGAGGCGGGCGCCCGCCTGCTCGGCGCGTACGACGCCCACCGCGGCACCCGGAGCGGCGCGGGCTTCCGCCCGTACACGGCCCAGACGGAGGCGGCGATGCGCGAGCACGCGGAGGCCGCCCTGTGGGAGGCGCTCGGCACGGGGGAGTACCGGGTGCTGTACGAGGAGGGGGCGGGGCTGTCGGTGCGGGAGGCGGCGGAGTTCGTGTAGCGGGCCGCGGGTCCCCCCCAGGCTCCCGCGCCCTCCCCCTCCTCCTCCCCTCACCCTCCTCCCCTCACCCCTCACCCCTCACCCCTCGCCCTCGCCCTCCGCCCACAAGGCGACCCGCTCCCGCGCCTCCGCCAGGTCCTCGTCCGTCGGGGCGTCGTCCTGGGTGAGCTTCCGCCGCCAGTACCCGGCGAAGTCGACGGCCCGCCGGTCGACGCCCCGCTCCTCCACGAGGTGCCGGCGCAGGGCCCGTACCGTTCCGGCCTCGCCGGCCAGCCAGGCGTACGGCCGTCCGGCGGGGAAGGCGGCGGCCCGTACGGCGTCCTCGACGGAGGCGTCGCCGTGCAGCCAGTGGACCGTGAGCCGCCCCTCCGTCGGCAGCGGCTGTTCCTCGGCGGCGTCGGCGACCTGGACGAACGCGAGGGCCCGGTGCCCGGGCGGCAGGGCGGCGGCGAGCGTGGCCAGGGCGGGCAGGGCGCACGCGTCGGCCACCAGGAGGGCCCAGTCGCCCGTGCCGGGGTCCACGGGCGGGGCGAAGTGGTCGGAGGGCCCGAACAAGCCGAGGACGTCCCCCGCGCGGGCGCCCCGCGCCCAGCGGGTGGCGGGGCCGTCGCCCGCTCCGCCTTCGCCGCCTTCGCCGTGGAGGAGGAAGTCGACGTCGACCGTGGCGGCGGCCGGGTCGTGGGACCGCAACGTGTAGCTGCGCATCCAGGGGCGCTCGTCCTCCGGGATCGCGCCGTACGCGGCGTACCAGCGCATGAAGTCGCCGTCGGGATCCGGGACGGGCAGGACGGGCTCGGACTGCCCCGGCCGCGGGAAGTAGAGCTTGACCTGCCGGTCGGGCCCGGCGAGCGGGACCCCGGCCAGGGAGGGGTCGCCGAGGGTGACCCGGACCATCCGCGGGGTGACCGCGCGGACGGCGACGACCGTGACGCGCCGCAGGGGGAGGGCGGGGCCCGAGGGGCGGGAAGAGGCCGTGGGGGACCCCGCGGACACAGCGGCCGGAGCGGCTCCACGGGATTCGAGGGACTCAAGGGACTTAGGGGACTCAGGTGACTCTGGGGGCGTGGTCATCGTGGGGGGCTCCTGGTGTCTGTCGTGCCGTGTCCGGGGCACCACCCTCGCCGTCTCCGTCGACACGGCACCGACGCGCCGCCGACACGGGTTCCGCCAGGGCCGCCGGGCCGCCGGTTCGCCGGTCCGCCCGGTCCGCCGGTTCGCCGGTCCGCCCGGTCCGCCGGTCCGCCGGGCCCGCCCGGTCCCCGGTCCCCGGCCCGCCCGGATGCGGGAGCGGGACCCGGACACGAGAATGGCGAGTGCCTGCAGAACATGAGGAGGCGGCATGAACGGTGAGACCGACAAGACGTCCCGGGGGGACATCCCGACGCCCGACAGGCTGCTGCACGCCGGGTCGGAGGGCGAGTTCTCGGCGGAGGACGTGTGCCTCGCGTCCGGCCGGGACGTGACACCGAAGAACCTCGCCTGGGCCGAACGGCGCATGGCCGAGAAGGGGCGCGCCTCACTCGACGAGCTGCTCCCCTGAGCGAAGTGCGGTAGCCGGGCCGCCGCGGTCGGCCGCCACCCGGTGAGGTGGCGGGGCGGCGCCCCGGCCCACATCCGTGCCTACGCATCGTGCACGGCCCTTCCCCATTTATGGAACACGTTCTACCGTGGCGCCGCACCGCGCGGAGACCGATCCAGGGGAGACGACGCCATGCACCTCGAGTACACGCCCGCCCAGCACCGCCTGCGCGCCGAGCTGCGCGCGTACTTCGCCGAGCTCGTCCCCGAGGACGTCCACGCCCGCTACGCCGACCCCGCCGCGCAGAAGCGCTTCTACCGGGAGACGGTGCGCCGGCTGGGTACGGACGGCTGGCTGGGCGTCGGCTGGCCGACGGAGTACGGCGGGCGCGGGCTGAGCCCGATGGAGCAGTTCATCTTCTTCGACGAGGCCGCGCAGGCGGGCGTACCGCTGCCGCTGATGGCGCTGAACACCGTCGGTCCGACGATCATGCAGTTCGGCACCGACGAGCAGAAGGCGTACTTCCTGCCGAAGATCCTCTCCGGCGAGATCGACTTCGCGATCGGCTACAGCGAGCCGGACGCCGGCACCGACCTCGCCGCACTGAAGACGCGGGCGGTGCGCGAGGGCGACGAGACGACCGGCTCGTACACGGTGAACGGCCAGAAGATCTGGACCACGAACGGCGACACCGCCGACTGGGTCTGGCTCGCGGTCCGCACCGACCCGGCGGCCCCGCCGCACAAGGGCATCACCATGCTGCTGGTGCCGACGAGCGACCCCGGCTACTCCTGCACCCTGATCAACACCCTCGCCTCGCACGACACCACGGCGAGCTACTACGAGGACGTCCGCGTCCCCTGCTCCCACCGCGTCGGCGAGGAGAACAAGGGCTGGCGCCTGATCACCAACCAGCTCAACCACGAGCGGGTCACCCTCGCCGCGCACGGCACGATGGCGATCCGCGCCCTCCACGACGTCCAGCGCTGGGCCGCCGACACCAAGCTCGCCGACGGCCGCCGCGTCCTCGACCTCGGCTGGGTCCGCCGCACCCTCGCCCGCACCCACACCCGCCTGGACGCGATGAAGCTCCTCAACTGGCAGATGGTGAACGCCGTCCAGAACGGCACCCTCACCCCCCAGGACGCCTCCGCCGTCAAGGTCTACGGCTCCGAGGCCCGCCGCGACGCGTACGCCTCGCTCATGGAGGTCACCGGCGCGGCCGGCGCCCTGAAGGAGGGCTCGGCCGGCGCCGTCCTCCACGGCGAACTCGAACGCGGCTACCGCTCGGCCGTCATCTTCACCTTCGGCGGCGGCAACAACGAGATCCAGCGCGAGATCATCTCCTGGATCGGCCTGGGCATGCCCCGCGTCCGCCGCTGACGCATGCCGTCCGGGCGCCGCCGGTCGGATGACCGTCGGTTCGCCCCGGTCGGCAGCGGAACGCTCCAGGGACATCGCCCGTGCGGGAGGGCGCGCCTCGGCGCGCGGGGAACCTCGGTCGCCGTGGCCGGCGTCGTCTCCGCTGCCGGGGGTCACGTCTCGGTGCCCTGCGCCGTGACCCCCGGCAGCCGCTCGCGGGCGGCGTGCCAGGTGGGCGGGAGGGCGGCGACGCCCGTCCGCGCGGCGATCACCCCGCCCGCGACGGCGCACGTCGTGTCGATGTCGCCGCGCCCGCCGACCGTGGTCCACAGGCCCTCCTCCAGGTCGTCCAGGTTCCCCGCGGCGCACCACAGGGCGTACGGGACGGTGTCGGGCCCGGACATCCGGTAGCCGGAGCCCAGCACCTCCGCCGCGTGCCGCACCGAGGTGCGGGCCGGCATCCGGGCCGCGATCCGCAGGCCCGACCGGACGTCGCCGTCCGGAAGCCGTGCGGCGACGGCGCCGAGGAAGGCGGCGCGGGCCGGCGCGGGACCGCCCCGGCTGCGCGTCGCGAGCGCCGCGGCGAGGGCCACCGCCACCGCCCCTGCGACGGCCTCCGGGTGGTGGTGCGAGACCGTGCTCTGCCGGGCCGCCTGCTCGGCGACGGCGTCGAGGTCCTCGGCGAGCCAGGCGCCGAGCGGGGCGACGCGCATCGCCGCCCCGTTGCCCCAGGAGCCCTGGCCGCCGAACTGTCCGGCGACCACCTCCCGCCACGGCTCGCCCGCGCCGATCCGGCGGAGCACGTCGTGCATCGAGGCCCCGTAACCGCGGTGCGGGTCCTCGGCATAGGCCTCGGCCAGGCGCAGCGCCAGACGGTCCTGGTCGACGACGCCGCCGCCCTCGGCGAGCTCCCGGACGAGCACGAGCGCCTGCGCCGTGTCGTCGCTCCACAGCCACGACGGCTCCGCGGGCGGCACCCGCGCCTCCAGGGCCCCCGGGCCCTCACGCCGCAGGATGCCGAACCAGCGGTCGCCGAAGGCGTCACCGAAGGCGAGACCGGACAACGAGTCGACCGCGGCGGGAGGCAGGGGAGTCATCTCAGGAGTATCACAAGGCAACGGCCCGCCCGGCACGCCGATTTCGGCGGCGCGGACCGCCCCGCACCCCTCACCCGCCCGCCATGCCCTCCGTGCGCTCCTGGGCCGCCATCACCTCGTCGCCGTGCTCGAAGGCCCACGCCCCGAACGCCTCGATCGGTTCGAGCAACGTCCGCCCCAGCTCCGTGAGTCCGTACTCCACCCGGGGCGGCGCCTCGGCGTAGGCGGTCCGTGTCACCAGCCCGTTGAACTCCAGGCGCCGCAGCGTCTCGGTCAGGACCTTGGGGCTGATCCCGCCGATGCGCTCGCGCAGCTCGCCCGGGCGCCGCGGACCGTCCCGCAGGACCCAGATCAGCACCGGGTTCCAGGTGTGGGAGAGGAGGTCGAAGGCGAGGCGGGCGCGGCAGTCGGCGAGGTAGGAGTCGGTCGTCACGTACCAGATGGTGCCTGACGGGTTTCCTAGTGTCGTCCCCGAAACGGCCGGAGTGCCGTGTCGGACGCGGAGAGGGGCGGATCCATGAGGATCGGTGTGCTGGGTACGGGGAACATGGCGGACGCGCTGGCCACGCACTGGGCGCGGGCCGGGCACCAGGTGCGCGTCGGCGGCCGGGACGGACACAAGGCCCGGCGGCTCGCGGACGGCATCGGGAACGGTGCCGGCTACGGAAGCCTGCGGGCGGCGGCCCGATTCGGCGAGGTGGTGCTGGCCGCGCTGCCGTACGGCGCGGGCGCGGACGTCGTCGGGGAACTGCGGGCGGAGTTGGAGGGGACGGCGCTGCTCGACTGCGCGAACCCGGTCGGGCCCGGCTTCCGGCTGCTCACGGAAGGCGGCCCCTCGGCCGCCCACCGGCTGGCCGCGGCGGCACCCGGCGCGCACGTCGTGAAGGCGTTCAACCTCTGCCACGAGGACGTGTGGCGGATGACCCCGCCGGCCTTCGACGGCCTGCCCCTGGTCGTCCCGGTCTGCGGTGACGACGCGGCGGCCCTCGCGCGCGCCCGTGAACTGGTACGGGACACGGGCTGCGAACCGGCGGACGGCGGCGGCCTCGACCGCGCCGGTCTCCTGGAGGCGACCGCCGCGCTGTACATCGGCCTGTGGGTGGGGGAAGGCGCCGACGTACGGGCGATGGCCCCGCCCCTGGCCTGGGCGGCGGGCCCACGAGCCGACAGCGCGTGAGCCGCCGCCCCCGTCGGCGTCAGCGGAACGCGCGGACCACCTGGACCGGTCCCACGCTCCGTGCCTCGGAGTCGTCCGACCCAGCTGTCAGTCGAGGCAGAACTCGTTGCCCTCGATGTCCTGCATCACGATGCAGGACTCGTTCTCCTCGTCGGCCAGCATGACCCGCTGCTGCACCGCGCCGAGCGCGACCAGGCGTGCGGATTCGGCCTGCAGCGTGGCGAGGCGCTCCTCGCCCACGAGCCCGAATCCGGCCTTCACGCAGAGGTGCACCCGGTTCTTGACGACCTTGCCCTCGGGGACGCGCTGGAAGAGCAGTCGCGGGGCCACGCCGGAGGGGTCGCTGCAGGAGAACCACTTCGGCGGGTTCTCGGACGGGTTCGCGCGGTGGTACTCGTCCCAGGTGGCGAAGCCCTCCGGCGGGGGCTCCGGGACGTACCCCATCACCTCGGACCAGAACCGGGCGAGCCGCACCGGGTCCGCGCAGTCGATGGTGACCTGGAACTTCTGGATCTTTGCCATTCGGCCACCGTAGCAGGGGGGTTCAAGCGATTTTCCGCTGCTCAGGAGGGGGCTGTCGGGGAGGGGCGGGGCGGCCGGTCAGTCGTGCGGGACCAGCGCCACCGGCGCCGGGCTGTGGTGCATGACCGCGTGGGCCACGCTGCCGAGGTGACCGCCCAGCACCGACCTGCGGGTGCGCCGGCCGACCACGACCAGCGCCGCGTCCCCCGCCCCGCGTACGAGTTCCTGGCCGGCCGAACCGATCAGCACCCGCCCGTCCGCCACCACGTCCGGGAACTTCGCGCGCCACGACTCCAGGAGCTCGTCCAGCGAGTGCCGGATCGCCGGGGTCACCGCGGGCCGGACGTCCGGCACCATGGCCGGGCCCAGGCCCGCGTAGAAGGGCAGCTGCTGGACGTACACGACCTCCAGGCGGCCGCCGCGCAACGCCGCCTCCTCGAAGGCGAACCCCAGGATGCCGTCCGCCGGTTGCCGTACGTCGACCCCGGCCACCACCGGGCCGTGCCGGGCCGCGTCCCCGGCCCGTACCAGGACGACGGGCCGCTCGATCCGGCCGGCGACGGTCATGCCCACGGAACCGACGAGGTACCCGGCCACACCGCCCAGCGCGCGCGAACCCAGGACCAGCAGTTCGCCCTCCTCGCCCGCGGCGACGAGGCTCGTCACCGGGGCCGAGGGCAGGACCCCGGTGGTCACGGCGAGCCCCGGCCGGCGCTCGCGCAGCCCGGCCGCCGTCCGCGCGAGCAGATCCTGGGCCCAGGACTCCACGGGCTCCCGCGACACGAGCGGCACGAGCGCGTCGGGCGAAGGCTCCAGCACGTGCACCAGACGTACCCCGGTGCCCCGCAGAACCGCCTCCTCGGCCGCCCACTCGGCGGCGGCGTGCGCCTGCTCCGTGCCGTCCAGACCGACGACGATGCCCTGCGTCATGACCGTTCACTTCCTCTCGTCGCCCGTGGAAGTCTCTTCGTGAGTGCTGTGAGTGCTGTGAGTGCTGTGAGCGCCGTCCGCCCCGCGCGTGCCGTCCGCCCCGCACTCCAGCCTGGTCGTCGAGACCGAGACCACGCCGTCGACCATCGCGCACATGCGCTCCACCACCGGCGCCAAGTCCCGGAGCGGCAGCCTGCCGGCCAGTTCCACCCGTCCGTCCCGTACCTCCACCGTCAGCGCCCCCGCGGCGAGGCGCAAGGTGGAGCCGAGCACCTCGTCCACGATCTCCCGGCGGATGTCCTCGTCCTCGCGGAGGAAGACCGCCAGCAGGTCGCGGCGGCTCACCAGGCCCAGCAGCCGGTCGTCGGCGTCCACCACGACGAGGCGTCTGACGCCCTGCACCTCCATCAGCCGGGCGGCCTCCACCACGGTCCACTCCGGGCGGGCGCACACGGCGGGCGCCGACATCAGCTCCTCGGCCCGGGTCCCCTCGGCCTTCGCCCGCTCCCACGCCTCCAGGCCCGGCACGGGCGGCCGGTCTCCCGGTACGACGGCCCGGTCGGCGGCCTTGCGGAGCAGATCCCCCTCCGAGACCACCCCGATCACCCGGTCCGCCCCGTCCACGACGGGCACGGCCGTCACCCGGTGGCGGGTGAGCACGCGGGTCAGCTCCTTGAACGGCGCGTCGCCGCGGACGCTCACCACCTCGCGGGTCATCAGCTCTCCGATCCTGCGATGACGCATCACGCACTCCCTCCCGGGGCGGCCGGTTTCTCCCCCACCATCGCCCGCGGCCCCGGCCCCGCGGCAAGGGCCGAACGGGGCAGGCCGCGCCCCGGGCAGCCCTGGCGCGGAGCGCCCACCGGTGTTCTCCTGAAGAGGAGGAGGGGACCCACCCGGAGACGCGGGGAAGCGGACTCGTGCCGCGCACCGCGCAATCAGGATCCGCGAGAAGCGGATGGGCCCCTCCTCCCGCCTCTCCCGCCGTCGCCCGTGTCGCGGGCGTGGCGGCGGCAGGGGTGCCGTCCCACGACCCGGAAGGTGGGCACGATGGAATCACCCCTGGTGGTGGGAGTGGACGGATCCGACGCGAGCCTCGCCGCCGTGGACTGGGGTGCCGACGAAGCCGTACGGCACGCACTCCCGCTGCGGATCGTGCACGCATCGCTGTGGGAGCGGTACGAAGGAACCGTCCCGGACACCGACGCCGACCGCCTCGTCCGCGCCGCCGCCGACCGGGCCCGGCTGCGCGCCCCCGGTCTCCCCCTCACCACGGACGTCCTCCCCGAGGACCCCTCCGGCGCCCTGCTCAGGGAAGGCGCCGACGCCGCCCTCCTGGTCCTCGGATGCCGGGGGCGCGGGAAGGTCGCCGACCTGCTGCTCGGATCCGTGAGCCTCGGTGTGGCCGCCCGGGCCTCCTGCCCGGTCGTCGTCGTCCGGGGCGACGCCCAGGCCCTGGAGTCCCGCCACGGCCGCGTCCTGCTGGGCGTCGGCGAGCACGACGTGGACGGGCCCGCCGTGCGGTTCGCCTTCCGCGAGGCGGCGGCCCGGGGCGCGGAACTCGACGCCGTACGCGCCTGGAGACGGCCGTCGCACACCGTCCTCCCGGCCGGCGGGACGGACGCGGAGGGGGAGGGGCGGGCGTCCGAACGGCTCGACGAGGCGCTGGACGCCGTGGCACGCGAACATCCCGGGGTACGGCTCCTCAGGAGCACCGTCGAGGGTCCCGCCCACCGGGTGCTGACCGAGCGCTCCGCCGCCGCCGACCTGCTCGTCGTCGGCGCGCTCCGCCGGGACGGCCTCGTCGGCCTCGAACTCGGCAGGGTCGCCCACCGGGCGCTGCACCACGCCTCCTGCCCGGTCGCCGTCGTACCCCAGCGGCCCCCGGCACCTCAGGAGGGGGAGGCGTGAGGGACCACCGCCCCCGGGCCACTCCGCCACCCGCACGAGCCGCAGCGGCACCTCCCGCACCACCACCTCCCGCAACACCGCCTCCCGCGCCGCCCAGCGGACGGCGGCGAGGCTTTCCCCGGAGCCACCGACGGTGACCCGGGCCGTCACGACCCGCCTCCGCTCCTGGCCGGCCTCGGTGCTCGCGCCCGCGCGCCCTGCCCAGGAGGGGCCGGGCAGGTCTCGATCGGGACCGAACGGCCCCTCCCCGGGGACCGGCCGCGATGCCAGCGTGAGGGGTGAGGCGGCGTCCCCCCCGACGCCCGGCCCCGGGCCACGCGTCCCGGGCCACCGGGCCCGGACCCGACGCCCGCCCCGACCGGAGCCCCGACACGTCTCCCGTGGGAGGAACCATGACCGGCGAGATCCCCGGCCGAGCGGAACTCGGCGACGTCGTCGTGGGAGTCGACGGCTCCCCCTCCGCGCGGACCGCCGTCCTGTGGGCCGCCGCGGAGGCGGACCGCCGCGGCCGCCGCCTCCACCTCGTGCACGCCGCCGACACCGACCGGCGCGCCCTCTTCGCCGACGCCGAGACGATCCAGGCGGTACGGGAGGCCGGCCGCGACCTGCTGGCCAGGGCCGCGGCACTGGTGGGGGAGCGCTTCCCGGACCTCGCCGTGACCAGGGAACTCGGCCGCCAGGAACCGGTCTCCGGCCTCCGGGCGGCCGCCGGTGCGCGGGGCACGATCGTGGTCGGCCACCGCGGCCTGGGCGGCTTCGGCACGCTCCTGCTCGGATCGGTGGGACTGGGCGTGGCGGCCCGCGCCGAGGTGCCCGTGATCGTCGTACGAGGGGAGCCGACGCGCCCCGGCACGGGAACGGTGACCGCGGCCGTGCGCGGCGTCGCGGACCTGGACTGGCTGCCGCTCGCGGCCGCCGAGGCGGAGGCCCGCAAGGCGGCGCTGCGGATCGTCAGCGTCTGGAACGTGCTGGCCCAGGTCGGCAGCGTCGCGACCATGCTCGACGACCTGGACGGCATCGCCCGGGAGCGCGTGCGCGAGACCCAGGCGCTCGCCGAGCGCATGCGGCGGCTCCACCCCCAACTGGTCGTCGCCCACCACGTGGAGGCCGGGACGAGCTCCGCCGGGATCCTCGTCGAGGCGAGCGCCCGCACCGACCTCGTCGTGATGGGGCGGGGCCGCCGCCCGCTCGGCGTCGGGCCGTCCCTCGGTCGCGTCGCGCACAGCCTGATCCACCACGCGTACTGCCCGGTGGAGATCGTCCCGCGCGGCTTCACGTACCCACCGACCACTCCGGACACCCCGGCGGCTCACGACACTTCGGGCACTCGAGACCCTTCCGGCGGTTCCGGTGGCTCGGGCACTCCGGCCGGTCCGGGCACACACTGACCCCATGGGCGAGACACCCGCCATCGAGCTCACCCGGCTGTCGAAGCGGTACGGGCCGGTCGTCGGCGTGGAGTCCCTGTCCCTGGCGGTGGAGGCGGGCGAGGTCTTCGGTTTCCTCGGCCCCAACGGTGCCGGGAAGACGACCACGCTGCGCTGCCTCGTCGGGCTGCTCGGACCCACGTCCGGCCACGCGCGGGTGCTCGGTCTCGACCCCCTCGCGGACCACGCCCGACTGGCCCCCAGGCTCGGCTACCTGCCGGGCGAACTGCGGCTCTACCCCGAGCTCACCGGCGCGCAGACGCTCGACCTGCTCACCGCGCTCCAGCGCGCCCCCTCGCCCCGCCGCCGGGAGCTGTGCGAGCGCCTCGACCTCTCCGACCGCGACCTGCGGCGGCCCGTCCTCGGCTACTCCCGCGGCATGAAGCAGAAGCTGGGGCTCGTCCAGGCGCTCCAGCACGAGCCGCGCCTCGTGGTGCTCGACGAGCCCACGGAGGGACTGGACCCGCTCGTGCAGGAGACCTTCTTCGCGCTGATGGCCGAGGCGGCCGGAGCCGGACGCACCGTCCTGCTGTCCAGCCACGTGCTGCCGGAGGTCCAGCGCGCCTGCGGGCGGGTCGCCATCATCCGCGAGGGCCGGCTCGTCACCGTCGAGCGCGTCGCCTCGCTGCGCGAGGCCCGGGCCCGCCGGATCCGCGTCACACTCGGCGGCCTGCGCCCCGGCCGTCCCCGCAGCCTCGGGGACGCGGACCGCTGGAACCCGCGCTGGCAGGGCGACCGGGCCGAGCTGCTGGTCCCGCCGAGCGACATCACGGCCACCCTGCGCGCCCTGCTCACCCTCCCCGTCGCCGACATCACGGTGGAGGAGGCCGGCCTCGACGAGGCGTTCCTGGACCTCTACCGCGACCCCGCGCCGCCCGACGGCACCGCGCCCGGGAACGCGCCGTGAACACCCTCCCGCCCCTGCTCCGGCTGGCCCTCCACCGCAGACGGCGCATGCTCACCGCCGTACTGGTCGGCATGGTGGCCTTCGAGGCGCTCATCGTCGTCGTGACGAACACGATCCCGCCGGAGCAGCTGTTCTCCGGCGGCCGGTCGCCGCCCTCCGCGTACCGGGCGTTCAGCGGTTCCAGCGGGGACGTCTCGATCGCCAGCTACCCGGGACTGCTGGGCGCGGGGCTGACCCACCCGTTCTGGATTGCGCTCCAGCTGACCGTGATCGGCTCCCTGGCGGCCGCCGCCGTCGCGGCGGACGTGGAGTCCGGCACCATCGAGCTCGTCATGGTCCGGCCGGTCACCCGCAGCCGCCTGCTCGCCGAACGCGCCGCCGCCCTCCTGCTCGCCTCCGCCGCCGTGACCGCCGCCGCCACGCTCACCGTCGCGGCGGGCGTGGCACTCTCCCCGAAGATCCACGCGCAGGTCGGCCTCGGCGGCGTGTTCGCCGCCGGGGTCATGGGCTACGCCTTCACCCTCTGCGTCACGGGACCCGCGCTCGCCGTGTCCGCCGCGGTGGGGCGGCGGGCGCTGGTCCTCGGCGCGGTCGTCGCGATCGGGGCGGTGGGATTCGCCGTCAACTTCGTCGCCCTGGCCTGGGAGCCCGCCGCGCCCCTGCGGTACCTCAGCCCGTTCCACTACTACACGCCGGGCGACGCCCTCGCGCGGGGCGCGGTCCTCTGGCCGCGCGTCGCCGTGCTGGCCGGGGCGGGCGTGGCCGGCCTGCTCGCCGCCCAGGTGCTGCTGCGCCGCCGCGACCTCACCCGGTGACACCGTTCCGGCCCCGCCGCGCGGGGTGCGCTTGGGCCGGTCGGTCCCTCCCCGGGACGGTCCGTTCGGCCCCCCGGAGCGGCCCCGTGGGGCACTTCGCCGGGCGGGGGGCGGGCGGAAGAGTGGGACACGGGGGCCGAACTCCCCAGAGCAGGAGCAGAACGATGACCGGAGACAAAGGGGAACGCAGGCGCCGCCGGTTCCCCGACTTCAACGACTGGTTCGACCGCGAGTTCCCGGGGCTGCCCGGCTGGCGCCCCGCCACGGCCGCCCACTCCATCCCGGTGGAGACGACGAGCGCCGACGGCGCGTACGTGCTGCGGGCCGAGCTGCCCGGCATGGACCCGGACGACATCGCCGTCACGGTCGACGACGACCTGATCACGGTGAGCGCCGAGCACGCCGAGGGCGAGCAGGACAAGGAGCACTCGGAGTTCCGTTACGGAGCGTTCCGCAGGACCGTGCGGCTGCCCGGCGCGATCCCCGTCGGCGAGGTCGACGCCTCGTACGCGGACGGCATCCTCACCATCAGGGTCCCGATGCCCGAAGCGGAGAGCGGGACCGTGCGCAGCATTCCGGTGCGGCGGGCCGGCTCCGGGGGCGGTCGGTCATGAACCCGCGGCGCGTCCTGGTCGCGTACGGCAGCGGACACGGCGCCACGGCGGGCATCGCCGACGAGATCGGCCGGACGCTGCGGGCCGACGGCTTCGACGCGGTCGTCCTGCCGGCCGACACCGTCACCGACGTCAGCGGCTACGACGGAGTCGTCCTCGGCGGGGCCCTCTACGCCGGACACTGGAACGCCAAGGCCCGCCGGTGCGCCCGGCGCAACGCCGAGCAGCTCCGCCACCGGCCCGTCTGGCTCTTCAGCAGCGGTCCGCTCGACGGCTCCCGGAGTTCGGCCGCCCCGCACGACATCCCGCCCGTACGCGGGGTCGCGCGCCGGATGAAACGGCTCGGCGCCCGGGAGCACGCCACCTTCGGCGGCGCCCTGACCGCGGACACGGCCGGTCCGCTCGGCCGGGCCATGGTCCGCCACGGCCAGGGCGGGGACTTCCGCGACCACGCCCGGATCCAGGCCTGGGCGCACCACATCGGGACCGAGCTCGGCGCCGAACCCGGCACCGACCTCGGCACCGAACCCGGCACCGAAGGCTCCGAAAGCAGCACCCGGAGCTGACCGCCTCCCCCCCCGTACGCCCGGCGAGCCGCTCCCACCGGAGGTGCGCCATGGTCGACCACGAGCCGTTCCCCGGCGGCCGCACCGCCCTGGTCCTCGTCCTCCTGCTGGCCCTGATCGGCGGTGCGATCACCGCCGGGGCGCTCTGGACGGCCGGCGCCAGGGCCGACCGCGCCCTCGCCGCGCACCGCCACCAGGTGACGGCGACCACGACCGGGCCGGCCAAGGAGCTGCCCGTCGCCACCCGCTACGGCGCGCATCCGCAGGCCGTCGCGCCGGCGGTCTGGGGCTACCCCGATGACGTGCGCAGGACCGGCAGCGTCGCCGTACCGCCCGGTTCGCCGCGCGGCCGCACGGTCGTGATCTGGGTGGACGACGCGGGCGCCCAGGCCCGGCCCCCGGGCAGCGCGGCGGACCGCGCGCTGCTCTCGCTCTCCGGCGGAACGGCCACGGCGTTCGCCGTCGGCGGGGTCGGGGCGGGTGTCCTCCTCCTCGTACGGCGGACGGTCCAGGCCCGCGGGCTGGCGGCCTGGGAACGCGAGTGGGAGCAGGTGGAGCCGGTGTGGTCGGGCCGGCTCCGGCGGGGCAGCGGGCAGGGGACGGAGGACGACTGAGGACGGCCGAGGGCGAGGAGTACGGCTGAGGGCGGCGGGGCAGGGCCGAGGGCGAGGGAGTACGGCTCGGGGCGGCGGGGCAGGGCCGAGGGCGACCGGGTACGACCGAGGCAGGTGTGTGCCCCTACCGCCCGGAGCCCGTCCGCACCTCGATCCGGTGCCGTACGACGGTCGTCAGGGCGGTGAGCCGGGTCGACACCGTCGGGAGCGGCGCCACGGGGGAGCGGATCCGCCGGGCCTCCTCCGGAAGGTGCGCGAGGTCGGCCTCGAAGCGGAGGCGGGCGGCGGCCAGGGTGTCCGGTGGTTCCGTGCGGAGTCCGCCGCGCATCACCGTCCGCAGCAGCGGCTCCGTGCCCTCGGGGGGTTCCTCGTTCGCCAGGCCGATGACGTCGCGCAGGCCGGGCCCGCGGAAGACCTGCTTGCGGCCGGGCGCCGTGACCTTCCCCGGGGACAGCTTCATGACGGGCCGCCCGTCGTACTCGACCAGTTTGTAGGCCGCGTCCGGGTACGGGGCGTCGGCGGCCACGCCGACCCTGCTCCCCACCGCGTACACGTCGATCGGCGCCCCCTCCCGGACGAGCCGGTCGACGCCGTACTCGTCGAGGCCGCCGCTCGCGATGATCTGGACGTCCGGCAGCCCCGCCGCGTCGAGGGCGCCGCGGGCCCGGCGGGCCAGCGCGCCCAGGTCGCCGCTGTCGAGCCGGATCCCGCAGCCGGGACCGAGTCCGAGGTCCCTGAACACCCGGGCGGCCGTGGCGACGCCGCGGTCGGTGTCGAACGTGTCGACCAGGAAGGTCACCGGCCCCGGATGGGTGCGGGCGAAGGCCCGGAACGCCTGCTCCTCCGAGCCGAAGGCCTCGACGTACGAGTGGGCCATCGTGCCGGCGGCCGGGATGCCGTAGCGGGCCGCGGCGGCGACGTTGCTGGTGGCGGCGAAGCCGACCAGGGCGCAGAGCCGCGCCGCCGTCGTACCGGCCTCGGGGCCGTGGGCGCGGCGCAGCGAGAAGTCGACCAGGGGCCGCCCCGCGGCGGCGAGCACGCACCGCGCCGCCTTGGCGGCGACCACCGTCTGGTGGCACAGCAGGGACAGCAGGTACGTCTCGACGAGCTGCGCCTGCGGCAGCGGCGCGGTGACCTCCAGGAGCGGCTCGCCCGCGAGGACGAGCCGGCCCTCGGGCACCGCGCGCACCTCGCCGTCGAAGGACAGGCCGAGGAGCGGTCCGAGGTCCTCGGCGGGCCGTCGCAGCGCCTCGGCGAACTCCTCGACGTCGGAGCGTCCCACCCGGAAGCGGGAGAGGTGGTCCAGGGCCGGTTCGAGCCCGGCGGCGACGAGGAATCCGCGCTCCGGCGGGAGATCGCGGACGAAGAGGCCAAAGGTGGCCGGTGCCCGCATGTCCTCCCGCAGGTACGAGAGCGCCATCGTGACCTCGTACAGGTCGGTGGTGGTGACCTGGGACATGCTTCGAGCATGCGCGCCGGAGCGGGCGGCCGCACCAGGGCGGCCGCCCGCGGGGCGGTGCCGGACCGGCCCGACCTGCCGGATCAGAAGGGCTTGGTCGGCAGGTACTTGCCGTCCAGGGTGATGACGGCGCGCTCGCCGCCCTCGGGGTCGGCGACCTTCTTGACGTCGAGCCTGAAGTTGATCGCGGAGATGATGCCGTCCCCGAACTGCTCGTGCACCAGGGCCTTGAGGGTGGTGCCGTAGACCTGGAGCATCTCGTAGAAGCGGTAGACGGTCGGGTCGGTGGGGATGCCGCCGGGGATCGAGCCGCGCGTCGGGATGGTCTGCAGCAGCACCACCGCGTCCTCGTCCAGGCCCAGCAGCTCGGCGACCGCCTTCGCCGAGTGCTCCGGCAGCGCGTGCTGGCCGAGGACGGCGGCGGTGACGAACGCGACGGACAGGCCGGCGGCGTCGGCGACCTGCTGCCAGGAGAGGTCCTTGCGCGTCTTGGCCTCGACGGCGGCGATGGCCAGGGTCTGGCGGGCGGTGGGGTCGAACTGGGCGTGCACCATGATGGGGTTCCTTGTCTGACGGGGGTGGACGGAGAAGAGGGAGTGGCTGAGGCGGTCGGGGCGGTCGGGGCGGTCGGGCCGGCCGGGGGTCAGGCCGCGACGGGCGAGCCGGCGGCGGTCAGTTCCTCCACGTGGCCGCTGCCGATGTCGTAGACCCAGCCGCGCAGGGTGACCCGCCGCCCGGCCAGGGCGCGGGCGACCGACGGGTGGGTGGCCAGGTTCGCCAGCTGGGCCAGCACGTTCTGCCGCACGAGGGCGGGCACGTCACCGGCGGCGGTGCGGGCCCGGGAGGCGTCGGCGTGCCGCAGCCAGGCGGCGACCGCCGGGGCGCCGCTCAGGTCGTGC
This sequence comes from Streptomyces showdoensis, assembly GCF_039535475.1. Lineage (NCBI taxonomy): Bacteria > Bacillati > Actinomycetota > Actinomycetes > Kitasatosporales > Streptomycetaceae > Streptomyces > Streptomyces showdoensis. The sequence goes on from NZ_BAAAXG010000011.1 coordinate 43,845, forward strand.
CCCTGGGCGAGCGCGGTCATCGCGCCGCAGGCCGAGTGGCCGCAGACGACGATGTCCCGGACGCCCAGCGCGGAGACGGCGTACTCGATGCTCGCCGCGACCCCGTCCGCGCCGGGCGTGTGGGCGGGCACCAGGTTTCCCGCGGTGCGGATGACGAACAGGTCGCCCGGCTCGGTGCCGGTGATCAGCTCGGGGACCACACGGGCGTCGGAGCAGCCGATGAACAGGGTGTGCGGGCTGTGCTGGGTGGCCAGGCGGGCGAAGAGCTCCGCCTTGGCGGGGAAGACGTCCCGCTGGAAACGGGCGATGCCTTCGGCGAGGTCCTGCATGGGGTCGCTCCCTTCTGTGGCGGCCGGCCCCTCGGTGCCGGCGAGATCCACCCTGCACGACCTGTGCCTATAGCGTCCAAGACTTGCTGGCGATCAGAGCTAGTGATGCCATCTATGGCTGCGCCTATAGTGGTGCGCATGGCCGCCTCTCCGGAACTGCGTCATCTGCGCTACCTGCTCGCCGTCGCCGAACACGGCAACTTCACCCGCGCCGCCGAGGCCCTGCACATCTCCCAGCCCACGCTCTCCCAGCAGGTCAGACAGCTGGAGCGCACCCTCGGCGTGCAGCTCCTCGACCGCACCGGGCGCACGGTCCGGCTCACCGACGCCGGTGCCGTGTACGCGGAGCACGCCCGGCGCGCGCTCCGCGACCTGGCCGCCGCCGAACGCGCCGTCCACGACGTCCAGGACCTCGCCGGCGGCCACCTGCGGCTGGGCGTCACCCCCACCTTCACCGCGTACCTCGTCGGCCCGCTCGCCGCCGAGCTGCACGCCCGTCACCCCGGGATCGGCCTGACCCTGACCGAGACGACCCAGGACCGCGTCGAGGCCGCCCTGCTCGCCGACGAACTCGACATCGGCATCGCCTTCGCCGGCCCGCACCCGCCCGGCATCGCCGCCTCGCCGCTGTTCACCGAGACACTCGGCCTCGTCACCGCCGACGGAGCCGTCCCGCCTCCCCCCGGACCGCTGCCGGTCCGGGCCCTGGCGGATCGTCGACTGGCGCTCCTCAGCGGCGACTTCGCGACGCGGGCGCACATCGACGCCTACCTCGCGGCCCACCGCGTCGCGCCGCGCATCGCGGTGGAGGCCAACTCCATCCAGGCCCTCACCGAGATCGTCCGGCGCGGCCCGCTGGCCACCGTGCTGCCCGACGCCATCACCCACGAGCACCCCCACCTCGTCCCCGTCCCCCTCGACCCGCCCCTGCCCGCCCGCACCGTGACCCTCCTGCACCGGCAGGGCGCCTACCGGAGCGCCGCCGCCCGCGCCTTCGTCCGCCTCGCCCACGACCTCGTCCGGGCCCGCGGCTACACCGGAACCGGGACCGACACCCCGACGGACGGAGTGACCGCCCCACCGACGGAGTGACCGGCGCGCCGCACAGTGACCGGCGCGCCCGCACAGGGCCCGGCGCGAGCCCTACGCCCCCGTCCGCGCCGCGAGTTCGCAGCGCACGTCCACCACGCCCTCGACCGCACGGGCAAGCCGCGCGGCGACGGGCACCAGGTCGACGTGCGGGTCGAGGCCGGTGCCGGACAGGGTCACGACACCGGCCTCGACCCGCACGTCGACCTGGTGCCGGGAGAGCGGGAACAGGGGCTCGACGACGTCGTGGCGCACCTCGGCCGCCAGGTCCTCGTCCGGGCGCAGGAACACCTTGAGCAGGTCGGAGCGGCTCACGACGCCCCGGAGGACACCGCCCGCGTCGACGACCGGGAGGCGCTTGACGCCGCGGACCGTCATGAGGCGGGCGGCGGCGGGCAGGGAGGCCCCGGGGGAGACGGTCACCGCCGGCGAGGTCATCAGCTCCCGGGCGCGACGGGAGCCGGCCTTGGCGGTGGCGTCGAGGTGCCGCATCTGCTCGACGAGGCCCAGGCGGTGGTCGTGGAACTCCTCCTTGAGGAGCAGGTCCGCCTCGGAGACGACCCCGACGACCCGCCCCTCGCCCTCCACGACGGGCACGGCCGTCACCCGCCACCTCCGCATGGTGGTGACGATCTCCTTGAAGTCCGCGCCGGGAAGGACGGCGACGACCCTCCGGGTCATCACGTCGGCGACGGTGTACGGCTTCGAGGTCATGGCCCTCTCCTCACCGGGGCTGCCTGCCGCCCGGTCAGCGGACCAGAACGGCCTCGCCGGAGCGGGGGACGACGGCCGTCCAGCCCAACTCCCGGTCGACGCGGTCGCGCAGGGCCTGGGACGCACCCGGCTCGCCGTGGACGAGGTAGGTGGTGTGCGGGCGGGGAGCGCCGCGCAGCCAGTCCACGATCTGCCCCGCGTCGGCGTGCGCCGAGAAGTGCGGGACGTCGGCGACCTCGGCGCGCACGGGCACGTACGCGCCGAACATCTTGAGCGTCCGGGCCCCGTCGACCAGGTCCCGCGCCCGGGTGCCGGCGGCGGCGAAGCCGACCACGACCACCGCGTTGCGCGGGTCGGGGAGCAGCCGGCGCAGGTGGTGCAGGACCCGGCCGCCGGTGGCCATGCCGGCCGAGGAGACGATGACGGCGGGGCCGTGCGTGCTGTTGATGTCGATGGACTCCTGGACGGTGCGGGCGGCGAGGAACGGCTCGGGGCTGAGCGCGGCCTCCCCCCCGGGCCAGGATCTCGGGCCGCAGCTCCGCCGACCGTTCGCGTACGGCGTCCCGGTAGACGTCCAGGGCGGCCAGGGCCATCGGGCTGTCCACGTACACCGGGACCGACCGGGGCAGGACGTCCGTCCCGCGCAGCCGGGTCAGTTCGTGCAGCACGACCTCGGTGCGGTCGATCGCGAAGGCCGGGATGACGACGGTGCCGCCCCGGGCGAGGGTCCGCCCGACGACGTCGGCGAACGCGGAGCGCCCGGACTCCTGGTCGTGGCGCCGGTCGCCGTACGTCGACTCCAGGAGCAGCACGTCCGCTCCGGAGAACGGCTCGGGCGGCAGCAGCAGCGGGTGCCCGGGCCGGCCCAGGTCCCCGGAGACGGCCAGCGTGTGCCCGTCCTCCAGGGTGAGACGGGCCCAGGCCGACCCGAGGATGTGCCCGCCGTGGTGGAGCGTCAGCCGCGTGCCGTTCACGATCTCCACCTCCGGTCCGACCGGGACCGGATCGAGGAACGCCAGCGTCTTCTCCACGTCGGAGTCGTCGTAGAGCGGCCGGGCCGGGCGGTGCTTGGACCAGCCGTGCTCGTCGGCGTGCCGGGCCGCCTCCATCTGGAGCCGGGCGCTGTCGCGCAGCACGATCGAGGCCAGCCGGGCGGTCGCGGCGCTGGTGAGGATCGGGCCCCGGAAGCCCTGCCGCACCAGGCGCGGCAGATAGCCGCAGTGGTCCAGGTGCGCGTGGGTGACGACCACGGCGTCGATGTCGGCGGCGTCCCGGCCGAACCGTTCCCAGTTGCGCCGCCGCAGCCGGGCGAAGCCCTGGAACAGACCGCAGTCGACGAGGATCCGGGACCGGTCGCCCTCGACGAGGAACTTGCTCCCGGTGACCGTCCCCACGCCGCCCAGGAAGCTGAGCAGGGCCGGCCGCGGGGTGACGGCGGGGTACGGGACTGCCTCGGACATGATCGCCCTCCTCGGGGTGCGTCGTTCGGGTCTCGTTCGGGTGCGCCGGCTCTCCCCTCAGTCGATGTCGAGCACCTCCGAGACGGGCCGTCGGGGCGTCGCCCGGCCGCGCGGCCCGTACCCCAGGCGCAGCACCATGTGGACGAAGCCCATCGTCGAACCCGGATCCCTGGCGAGGGACCGCAGTTCGGGCCACTCCAGAGGCTGCGACATGAGCGAGGCGGACAGTCCGTCGAGGGTGGCCCGGAGCAGGATCCGCTGCATCGCCTGACCGGCCGTCAGCCACTCCCGCGGGGTGTCGCCGGTCGTGCCGAGCAGGGCGATCTGGGGCCTCTTCTCGAAGGCGGCCGTGGCGCGGGCGGCGACCCGCCGCCGGGCGTCGAAGTCCCGGACCGGGGAGGTCACGTCGTACTGGCGCGGCCCGAAGGCGTACGAGGGGATGCCCTCGGTCCCGCTCCCGCCCGCCCCCTCCGTCGCGGTGCCCTCGCCCGCCGTACCCGTACGGGTCCAGGCGGCGATCTCCGCGCGGACCGAGTCGCTCGCCGCCTCGAACAGCTCGGAGGCGTGCACCAGGCCCAGCACCGTGTCGGTGTGCCAGGCACCCGGCACGACGAGGCGGCAGCCCTCGCGGACGGCCTCGGCGCTCAGTCCGTCCAGGATCTCGGCGGGGATCCGCTCCTCGGTGAACGGGAATCGGCTGGTGTGCCGCTCCCGCAGCGCGGTCCGGAAGACGGCCAGCTCGTCCTCCTCCCGGTGCTCCTCAGCGGGCCCCCGCAGGTGCACGTCGGCCAGGTGCCAGGGCGCGCCGGGGTCCGGCAGCAGCCGGGTCACGGCGTGCAGTCCCCGGTCCGCGGCGGCGACCCGCAGGCCGAACAGGGCGGCGCCGCAGCCCAGATGGAGGGCGCGGTGGTCGGGGTCCTCGCGGGGCATGGCCCGCGCCGGGTCCCCGTACAGCTCGACGGTGTCCGTCCCGGACCGGTGGACGAACCTCCAGGGCTGCGCGTTGTGCATGGAGGGCGCGGTGACGGCGTCCTCGACGAGGGCCGTCACGAGGGTCCGGGTCAGGGGGGTGAGGGTGGGCACGGTGCGTCCGTCCTGTCGGAGGGGTGCCCCCGGTGCGGGGGTCACCACGGGGTGTTCTGCGCGGTGCGCGCGGCGGAGGTGGCGGCGGGGAACGTGTCGTCCTCGGCGGCGGAGAGCCGGTCCACGACGGCGACGACGCCGTCCACCCGCTCGGCGAGCCTCAGCAGCACCCGGGCCCGGCTCCGGCGCCGCACCCGTCCTTCGAGCGTCACCACGCCGTCCAGGACGTGGACGTCCACCGCGTCACGGGGCAGGCCCATGGCCTCGGACAGGACGTCCTCCCGGATGCGTTGCCGGATCTCCGCGTCCGGGCGGAGGAACACGCACAGCAGGTCGCGACGGGTCACGATCCCCACCAGCCGTTCCTCCTCGTCGACGACGGGGAGGCGCTCCACTCCGCGGCGCACCATCAGGCGCGCCGCGTCCGCGACCGCCTCCTCGGCGTACACGGTCACGGCCGGGGCGGTCATCAGCTCCCGCGCGCTCGTCCGGCGGCGGGCCAGCAGGTCGGACTCGGAGACGACGCCGAGGACGTGCTCGTCCTCGTCGACGACGGGCAGCCCGCTGATCTCGTGCTCGGCGAGCAGCTTCGCGAGCTGCTTGAAGGGCGTCGAGGGGACGGCGGAGACCACGTCGTCGGACATCAGGCCGCCGACCTTCATGTGCTTCATCACCGAGCCTCCCGTCCGTGCCGTCTGCCGGCCGTCCCCGCCCCACCACCGTCCACCGGCCACCGGGGGGAGCGCGAGGGGCCGAACGGTCCCGTGCCGGGCCCGACCGGACCCGGCACGGACCCGGCCGGACCCGCCCGGAACGACCGGGACCTTTGGCCCCGCGCTTGCCCCCTGCGGCCCTCCGGCCGCCCGGCGCCCGGATGTCACGGTGGGAGCAGGGCGAAGCCCGGGCAGCGCAGCGGGGGCGGACCGTACGAGGAGGAGCCATGGGCACCACGGACGGGAACGACGGGAGAAGCGGCCCGGGCCCGGGGCGGCACGCCCCCGGCAGGGTCGTGGTCGGCGTCGACGGCTCGCCCTCCTCGCGTGCGGCCGTGCGCTGGGCCGCCGCGGAGGCGGTCCTGCGGGGCAGCGGCCTCTGCCTGGTGCACGCGACGGACACCGACGCCGCGTCCGGCTTCCTCTCCCGCGCGGAGAGCGAGCGCTGCGGGCGCGCGGGCCGGGACCTGCTCGACCGCGCCGCCGAGACGGTGGCCGCGCACCACCCCGCCCTCGCGGTCGTCACGGAGCTCGGCACCGGGCCGCCGGCCGCGAGCCTGCGCACGGCCGCGGGCCTGACCGGCACGATCGTCGTCGGGCACCGGGGCGTCGGCGGGTTCTCCGCGCTCCTGCTCGGCTCGGTCGGACTCGACGTCGCCGCGGGCGCCACCACGCCGGCGGTCGTCGTGCGCGGGGGCGCCGACCCGGCCGAGGCCGGGGCCGTACTCGTCGCCGTCCGCGACGGCAACGACCTGGGCTGCGCCCGGGAGGCGGCCCGCGAGGCCCGGCTGCGCAAGGTGCCGCTCCGGCTCCTGCACGTCTGGGCCGTGGCCTCGTACGAGGGCGTCCGGACGGCGCTGCGCGACGGAACGCGGGAGGCGGCCCGCGCGCACGTGCGGGTGCCGAACGAGGTCGCCGAGCGGCTGCACGAGGAGTTCCCGGACGTCACCCTGCTCGCCGACGGCGAGAAGCACCACAGCGTGCCCGGCGCCCTCGTCGACGCCTCCCACCACGCCGACCTCCTGGTCGTCGGGGGCCGGCGGGCGCCCGGCTACCTCGGACCGACCCTCGGGCGCACGACGCTCGGCCTGCTCCAGCACGCCCACTGCCCCGTCGAGCTGATCCCGCGACGCGGGCCGGGACACGGGAGCACCGCCTGAGCGGGGGCGCGGAGCGGGCCGCGCGGATACCGTGAGAGGGGGCCGGCACCGCGAGCCGCCACGCGCTCGGTACGGCCCGAGGCCGGAGGTGGCGATGGGGCGTGACGACCCGGAGCGGGCCCACAGCGGGATCCCGCGCCTACGACTCGACGAGCTGCTCGACGAGCTCCAGGTGCGCATCGACGAGGTGCGCGGCACCCGGGACCGGCTCAACGGGCTGCTCGAAGCCGTCATGTCCGTCGGCCGGGAACTGGACCTGCCCCAGGTGCTGCGCGGCATCGTGGAGGCGGCCGTGACCCTGGTGGACGCCGAGTACGGCGCCCTGGGCGTGATCGGCGACGACCGGCGGCTCTCGGAGTTCCTGCCCGTCGGCATCGACGACGAGCTGCGCGAACGCATCGGCGCCCTCCCGTCCGGGCACGGCCTGCTCGGCGAACTGATCCGCAACCCCAAGCCGCTGCGCCTCGCCGAGCTCTCCGGGCATCCCGCCTCGTACGGGTTCCCCGCCCACCATCCGCCGATGCACTCGTTCCTCGGCGTGCCCGTGCGCGTCCGCGACGAGGTGTTCGGCAACCTCTATCTCACGGAGAAGCGCGGCGGCGCCGACTTCGACGCGGAGGACGAGGCCGTCGTCACCACGCTCGCCGTCGCCGCCGGCATCGCCATCGAGAACGCCCGCCTCTACGAGGAGGGGCGGCTGCGCCAGCGCTGGCTGGCGGCGAGCTCCGCGCTGACCAGTGCCCTGCTCTCCGGTACGGCGGAGAGCGAGGTCCTCGACGGCATGCTGGAGCAGGCCGTGGACATCGCCGGCGCCGACATGGGCGTGTTCTACCTCGTCGGGCCGGGCGGCGAGCTGCGCGGCTCGCTGGCCCGCGGCGAGGGAGCCGACGAGCACCGGGGCGTCGTGCTGCCGAGCAGCGAGGGCACCCTCGCCGCGGCGGCCCTCGCCCAGGACGGGCTGGTCACGGTCGCGGACGTCGAGCACGACGGGCGGGTCACCGTGCAGCCGGAACGGTGGACGGGCTTCGGCCCCGCGGTGGCCGTCACGGTCGGCACGAAGGAGCGCCTGAGCGGTGTGCTGATCCTGGCCCGGAGCAGGGGCCGGGCGCCCTTCACCGGGGCCGAGATCGCCGCCCTCCCCGGCTTCGCGGACCAGGCGGCCCTCGCCCTCGAACTGGCCGACCGCCGCCGCGACTCCGAGCAGGTGAGCCTCCTGGAGGACCGCGACCGCATCGCCCGCGACCTGCACGACCTGGCGATCCAGCGGCTGTTCGCGACCGGGATGACGCTGCAGAGCGCCCGCCGGTTCGTCGAGCACCCGGAGGCCTCGGACCGGCTGAACCGGGCGATCGACGACCTGGACGCCACCATCAAGATCATCCGGGCGACCATCTTCGGCCTCCGCGAGCATCCGCCGCCCGGGACGGCGCCCAAGCTCAGGAACCGCATCGTCAAGGCGGTCGACTCGGCCGCGTCCACGCTCGGCTTCACCCCCGCCCTGCGCATGGAGGGCCTGCTCGACACGGACGTGCCGCCCGAGGCGGCGGACGAGGTCGTCGCGGTCCTCGGCGAGGCGCTCACCAACGTGGCCCGGCACGCGGGGGCCCGCCGCGCGGAGGTGGCGGTGGTCGCCGAGGACGGCGTCCTGGCGGTGGCGGTGAGCGACGACGGCGTGGGCATCGGGCCCGGCGGGGCCCGCAGCGGACTGCGGAACCTGGCCGAGCGGGCCGAGCGGCTGGGCGGCGACCTGTCGGTCCTCGCCCGCCCGGAGCCGCCCGGCGGCACGCTGCTGGAATGGCGGATCCCGCTGACCCCGGACGGGGAGCGGGAGCCGGAGCCCTGATCAGGGGGCCCCGGGCGGGTGGTCGTGACCGTCCCCGCGCCCGCCGCCGTCCCCGTGCCCGCCGCCGTCCCCGTGCCCGCCGCCGTCCCCGTGATCCCGTCCGTCCCCGTGATCCCGCCGCTCCTCGTGCTCCCGCTGCCCGTCCTCGTGCCGGTCGTGCTCGTGGGCCTGGGCCGCGATCACGGCCGCCTGCACCCGGCGCTCCACGCCCAGCTTGCCCAGCAGCCGTGAGATGTGGTTCTTGACCGTCTTCTCCGACAGGTAGAGCCGTTTGGCGATCTGCCGGTTGGTGAGCCCCTCGCCGATGAGTTCCAGCACGGAACGCTCCCGCTCGGAGAGCACCGCCAGCCGCTCGTCCTCCGGGGGCTTCGGGGCCTCGGGATCGCGCAGCGAGCGCATCAGGCGGGCGGTGGTCGCGGGGTCGAGCATCGACTGCCCGGTGGCCACGGTCCGTACCGCGGCCACCAGGTCCGAGCCGTTGATCTGCTTGAGCACGTAACCGGCCGCCCCCGCCATGATCGCGTCGATGAGGGCGTCCTCGTCGTCGAACGAGGTCAGCATCAGACAGGCCAGCCCGGGCAGCCGGGAGCGGAGCTCCCGGCACACGGAGATCCCGTCCCCGTCGGGCAGCCGCACGTCCAGCACGGCCACGTCCGGCCGCAGGGCCGGTCCCCTGGCCAGCGCCTGGTCCGCCGTCGAGGCCTCGCCGACCACCTCCATGTCGGCCTCGTCGTCGAGCAGGTCGCGCAGTCCCCGGCGGACGACCTCGTGGTCGTCCACGAGGAAGACGCGGGTGACGGTCTCGGGCGGCGCCTCGGTCATGCCTCGATTGTCCCAGTTCCTCCGCTCAGCGGCGCCGGATCCCCGGCTGGGCGTTCGGGGCCAGGACGGGCTCGGTGAGCGGGGCGTCGCCGAGGGCCCGGTCCACGGCGGCCAGCAGGTCGGGGGAGAGCTCCACCCCGGAGGCGGCGGCGTTGGCGTGCACCTGCTCCGGGCGGGAGGCTCCGGTGATGGCCGAGGCGACCTCCGGCCGGCGCAGCACCCAGGCCAGGGCGAGGGTGGGCAGGGAGAGGCCGGCCTCCTCGGCGACCGGCACCAGCCGCTGGACGGCCTCCAGGTTCGCCTCCGTGTAGACGAGGTCCCGGGCGCCGGCCATCGCGTCGCTCGCGAAGCGGCTGCCCTCGGGGACGGGCCGGCCCGGGCGGTACTTGCCGGTCAGGACGCCCTGGGCGAGCGGGGACCAGACGATGTTGGAGATGCCGTGCGCCTCGGTGAGGTCGAAGAGCCCGGCCTCGGGCGCCTGCCAGAGCATGGAGTACTGAGGCTGGGAGGAGACGAAGAGCTCCGGACCGGCGAGGTCGATCGCCGCCCGGACCTGCTCGTCCGTCCACTCGCTGAAGCCGAGGTAGCGGGCCTTGCCCTGCTCGACGACCTTCTGGAACGCCTCGATCGTCTCCTCGATCGGCACGGACGGGTCGAAGCGGTGGGCCTGGTAGAGGTCGACGTGATCGGTCCGGAGGCGGGTCAGGGAGGCGTCGATCTGACGGGCGATCTGGTCGGCGGACAGTCCGGCGTCGGCCGGGTCGTCCGACATGCGGCCCCAGACCTTGGTGGCCAGGACGTACGAGTCGCGCGGGTGCGCGGACAGCACCTCGCCCCAGGCCGCCTCGGCCGCCCCGCGCCCGTACACGTTGGCCGTGTCGAAGAAGTTGATGCCCGCGTCGAAGGCGGCCTCCGTGCAGGCACGGGTCGCGTCGGCCTCGACGCCGCCGGAGTAGGTGAGCCAGGAGCCGAGCGAGATCTCCGAGACCTCCAGGTCCGAGTCGCCCAGCTTGCGGTACCGCATGGGGTACTTCCTTTCTCAGCGGAAGAAACGTGCGTGTCCTCGGAGGGCCAACGTAGGCCCTGTCTTTCGGATCAGACCGGATCAGCCGGCCGCGTCCGAGGACGACGGGGTGCGGCTGAAGGAGCGGCGGTACGTGCGCGGCGGGACCCCGCGGCGGCGCACGAACTGCTCGCGCAGCACGGCCGCGGAGCCGTAGCCGACCCGGCGGGCGATCTCCTCCACCGGCAGGTCCGTGGTCTCCAGGAGCTCCTCGGCGCCGCTCAGCCGCAGTTCCCGCAGCCAGGCGTGCGGGGTCGTGCCCGTGGCGGCGGTGAAGCGGCGGGCGAAGGAGCGCTTGCTCATCATCGCGCGCCGGGCCAGGTCCGCGACGGGCATGGGCTCGTGCAGGTGGGCCCGGGCCCAGCCGAGCACCTCGGCGAGACGCTCGTCCTGCCCGTCCTCGGGGACGGGTGCGGCCAGGTACTGGGCCTGCCCGCCGTCGCGGTGCGAGGGCAGCACCATGTCCCGGGACACCGCGTTGGCGAGGGCCGCGCCGTGCTCCCGCCGCAACAGGTGCAGGCACAGGTCGAAGCCGGCCGCCGCCCCCGCGCCCGTGACGATCCGCCCCTGGTCCACGTAGAGGGCGTCGGGTTCGACGTCGACCAGCGGGTGGCGGCTCGCCAGCAGGTCGGCGAACCGCCAGTGGGTGGTGGCCCGGTGGCCGTCCAGGAGCCCTGCGGCGGCCAGCGCGAAGGTCCCCACGCAGTGGGCCGCCACCAGGGCGCCGCGCGCGTGGGCGGCCGTCAGCGCCTCCAGGACGGCGGGGCCCGGCGGCGTGCGGAACCCGGCCCCCGGCAGCGCGATCACGAGGTCCGCGGCGGCCAGCCGGTCCAGGCCGCCCTCCACGGCCAGCGGCACTCCGCAGTCGGTGGGGACGGGCCGGTCCGGGCGGTCCGTGCAGAGGGTGAGGTCGAAGCCGGGGAATTCCTTCCCGTGCGGACCGAACACCTCGGCGACGATCCCGACGGCCAACATGCCGACGCCGGGCGGGGCGTAGGCGGCGACGGTACGGAAGGGGGGCATCCGCGCAGTCTGGCACAGGGGCCGGGGAGGCTGGCACGTTTCCTGCGATCAGTGGCATCAGTGCCACTCGTGGGGGCCCGGCCGCCTCGGCATGATCTTGTCCATGACGAACACGACGCCCGCAGCGCTCCCCACCGCCACCGCCACCCCCACGACTGCCGAAGACCGCGCCACCGCCACCGCCACCGCCGCCGCGAACGAGAGCGCCACGCTCGCCCGCACCGCCGTGTACACGGTCCTGACCACCGGCTACACGCTGTCCACCGGACCCGGCGTCGCCGCCACCGTGTCCTACGTCTCCGACGGCGACCGGCACGTGGTCGTCGACCCGGGCATGGTCGCGAGCCGGGACCGCATCCTCGGCCCGCTCGCCGAACTCGGCCTCGGACCGGACGACATCACCGACGTCGTGCTCAGCCACCACCACCCGGACAACACCATGAACGTGGGCCTCTTCGGGCGTGCCCGGGTGCACGACCACAAGGCGGTGTACGAGGCAGACCAGTGGACCGACCGGGACGCCGAGGGCCACGAACTCACCCCCTCCCTCCGGCTGATCCGCACCCCCGGCCACAGCCCCGAGGACATCACCCTCCTCGCGGGCACCGCCGAAGGCGTCGTGGCCTTCGTGGGCGACCTGTGGTGGCGGCCCAACGGCCCCGTCGAGGACCCGGTCGCCCCCGACCACGCCCTGCAGCGCACCTCCCGCCTGCGGGTCCTGGCCGCCGCCGACGTGATCGTCCCCGGCCACGGCGCCCCGTTCGCGGCCGACGAGAACGCCCCGCTCTGAAGCGGGCCGGATCCGCACGGCCGGGGAGGGGTTTGACAGACTGACGCGGTTCCGATCACGAGGGACACCCCCAACCATCCCGAGGAGCGGCGTCGTTGAGCGTCACCATTGAAGGACAGATAGACATCGCCGGCCCGGTGGGCAAACTGCTCCACCGCCGCCGGCTGCACAACGCCACGGTCATGCAGTCGTTCGGCATCGACCCGGTGTCCGGCGACGTCTTCGTGCTCCAGGTCATGGAGGACGGGATCCAGCTGGCCGGCGAGACGGCGCCGGTCAGCTACGACACCCGCAAGGCCGACGGCGACCTGTGCCTGACCCGCCTCACCGAGGCCGGGGTGAAGACCGGGTACATGTACCTCCGCGGCTTCGGACACGGCGTCAGCCTGGGCGTGGAGAACCGCGCCGGGACGATCTGGCTGTGGACCGAGACCGCGTCGAAGCCCAACTCGAAGAACGAGGGCTACGGCTCCGCCGTCACCAGCTTCCCGTACGCGGCCGGCGACGTCGTCACCTACGGCACCACGCGGCACACGCAGCCGTACACGCCCGACCCGGCGGCCCGCTTCATCACGCCGACCATCGACCGGGCCACGAACGAGCTCGTCCTTCGTTTCTCTCTGAACGGAACGCACTGGGAGCGCTACGACCTCGCCAAGGCGGCGAACGGCGTGTGGGAGCCGGTCCAGCGGATCACCCCGGCCCTCCCGTCCGCCGTGTTCCAGGGGTACGCCTCCCACGCGGGCATCCTCTACACCCTCCAGGGCGAGGCCTATTCGGCCGCCAACCCGCTGCCGGGCAACACCTACCTCACCGCCATCGAGTGGGCCACCGGCAATCTCCTCGACCGGCAGTTCAGCGCGGCGGCGCCCGGCCTGGAGTACCGCGAGCCCGAGGGCATGGCCGTCTCCGTGCGCGGCGGCGTCCCGCACCTCCACTTCGGCTTCGCCTGCGAGGACCCCGGCCCGCGCACCTGCACCGTCGTGTCGCTCTCCGGGGCGCCCGAGACCGACGGCGTCAAGGTCCTCACCGACTGGCAGCCGATCACGCTCGCCGCGGGGGTGAGCGTCGATCAGAACGCCCCCCAGGGACGCCTGATCAGTCTCGCCGGCACCACCACGCTCCAGCTGAGCGGCGGCGTCAAGGGCAGCTTCGACGCCGACACGGTCCTCGGGTACCTGCCGGACTCGCTCACCCCGAGCGTGACCGCCCGCGCCAACGTGCCGCGCAACAACAACGGGGGCTACTCCGTCGCCCGCGTCGAGGCCGGCCCCGACCGCGAGCTGCGCCTGTTCGGCGGGCGCTCGACCAACGTCATCACCTGGGCGCAGCTCGACAGCTTCAGCGCCGCCTGGCGCTAGGTCGTGTCCGGACCGGACCCGCGGCCACGCCCGGCCCGGCCCGTGCCGCCCCCGCCTTCCCGACCGACCGCCCGCCCCCGCAGAGGAGCACTCCCACATGTCCCAGACTTCCCGCAACCCCCAGCCCTCCCGGACGCCCCGGGGCTCCCGTAGCCGCCGCAGCATCCTCGGCACCGCCCTCGCCCTGCCCGCCGCGCTCACCGTCGGCGGACTCGCCACGGCCGCCCCCGCGGCCGCCGCCCCCGGTGGCGTCGAGGCCGGCGAGTGGGCCGACCTCGTCCTGGAGCCCGGCATCGCCGCGACCGCCGGGGCGACCCCGCAGGTCCGCCTCGTCACGATCGCGGGCACCGCCTTCCTCCAGGCCCGCGGCCAGGTCACCGGCTCCTTCACCGCCGACACGAAGATCGCCAACCTGCCGCCCGCCTTCGCCCGCCCGACCTGGTACGTGCGCGCCACCGCCCCCCGCAACAACAGCCAGGGCATCAACGCCTGCCGCTTCGAGGTCAACCCGGCGGGCTCCGTCACGGTCTACGGAGGCAACACGGGCAACCCGATCACGTGGGTCCAGTTCGACTCGGTCCAGGCGATCTGGCGCTGACCCGTCGACCCGGGGTGCCGCCGCGCCTAGCCTGAGTCCATGCGAGGCATACGAGCCGCACGTGGGACCGGGACAGGGGAGCCGGGGCTCTTCGGCCCCGGCTCCGTGACCTGGGCGCTGCACGGCGACCCCGTGATGTGGATCGGCGGGGTGCGCGCCCTGTACCTGCAGGCCCTGCACCCCGCCGCCATCCGCGGCGTCATGGTCAACAGCGACTTCCGCAAGGACGCCTGGGGCCGTCTCCTGCGGACCGCGAGTTTCGTCGGCACGCTCACGTACGGCACCACGGAGGCGGCCGAGGCCGCCGGGGCCCGGGTGCGGAAGATCCACCGGCTGCTCGGCGTGGACGACCCCGGGCTGCTGCTCTGGGTGCACTGCGCCGAGATCGACTCGTACCTCCACGTCGTGCGCCGCTCCGGCATCCCGCTGACGGACGCGCAGGCCGACCGGTACGTGGACGAGCAGCGCGTCGCCGCCCGGCTGGTCGGGCTCGACCCGGACCGGGTGCCCGGCACGGCCGACGGGCTGCGGTGCTACTTCGACGGCGTCCGCCCCGAGCTGGCCGCCGGCGAGGACGCCCGGGTCGTCGACGACTTCCTGCGCGCGCCGCCCGTACCCCGGGCGCTCGTGCCCGCGCGCGAGGCGGTCTGGCGGCGCGTGGCGGCACTCGCGTACGACACCCTGCCCCCGTACGCCCACGCGCTGTACGGGCGGCCCGCGCCGCCGCCGGATACCGTGACGCGCCGGCTGACCGCGACGGCCAATCTGCTCCGGTGCCTGCCGGACGAGCTCCGCTGGCGGCTGCCCCCGCGGCACATCCTGCGGGCGATGGAGCGGCTCGGCGAGGACACCCGACCCGCGCCGTACAGTCTGCGCGCGAGGGCCGCCATACTGGACCGGCCGGGCCGGGAAGGGCACGGCCACGGGGCAAACGGGGGGCGACAGCACGCGATGGCGGACACCAGGCTGATCCAGGGCCGGTACCGGCTGCACGAGGTGATCGGTCGCGGCGGCATGGGCGAGGTGTGGCGGGCGACGGACGAGGCGCTCGGCCGGCGCGTCGCCGTCAAGTGCCTCCGGCCGCTCGGCCCGCAGCGCGACCCGGCCTCGCTCACCGTGCTGCGCGAGCGCTTCCGCCGCGAGGCGCGGGTCGCCGCCGCGCTCCAGCACCGCGGGATCACCGTCGTGCACGACTTCGGCGAGTCCGACGGCGTGCTCTTCCTCGTCATGGAACTGCTCGACGGGCGCAACCTGAGCCAGCTGCTCGGTGACAACGGCAAGGCCCCGCTCCCGGTCGACCAGGTCGTCGACATCGCCGGGCAGGTCGCCGACGCGCTCGCCTACACCCACCGGCAGGGCGTCGTGCACCGCGACCTGAAGCCCGCCAACATCGTGCGGCTCGGCGACGGGGCCGTGAAGATCTGCGACTTCGGGATAGCGCGATTCGCCGCCGACAACGGCATCACCTCGCGCCTCACCGGCACCGGCATCGCCATGGGCACGCCGCACTACATGTCCCCCGAGCAGATCGGCGGCGGTGGGGAGATCGACCACCGCAGCGACCTGTACTCACTGGGCTGCGTGCTGTACGAGATCGCCACCGGCGTCCCGCCCTTCGACCTGGAGGACACCTGGGCGGTGCTGGTCGGCCACCGGGACACCGTGCCGGCGCCCCTGCGCAGCCACCGCCCCCGAGCTCCCGGCCGCCCTCGACCTGCTCGTCCTCGACCTGCTGGCCAAGGCCCCGGAGGCGCGCCCGGCGGACGCCGGCGAGATCCGCCCCCGGCTCGCCACGGGCCCGGCCACGGCCTCGTCGGCCCCGCCCCGCGCCCTTCCCGGCTGGGCCGGCCGCATGACCACCGGCCGCCCGGCGGCGACCACGTTCGTCGGCCCGCTCACGGCCCCGTACGACCCGGCGACGGCGCTGACGGGGGAGTGGACCCGGGCGACCGCGCTGCCGCCCCGGCCCGCGGACGGCCGGGCGACCGGCACCGTCGCGTACCCGTACGCGCCGCACGCGCCGGAGGTCCCGTCCCCGGCGGCCCCCGGTCTCCGCGCAGACCTCCGCCCCGGGCCACGACCACAGCACCCTGCCGGGGACGGGGTCGATCCCCCTGCCCGCACCGGCTTCCGCGTCCGTGGCCGCATCCGTGTCCGCCCCCACCTCCGAGCTGCTCGCCGTCCTCGCCGGGCGGCACCGGGCCGGGCTCGGCCTCGGGCGGCTCGGGCGCTGGGAGGAGGCGGCCGAGGTGCACCGGACGGTCGTCCGGGACCGGGGCCGGGTCCTCGGCGCGGACCATCCCGACACGCTGGCCAGCCGCTACGAGCTGGCCTTCGCCCTCGCCCGCTCGGACCGCCACGCCGACGCGCTGCGGGAGTTCGGCGGGGTCTCCGAGGGACGCGCCCGCACCCTCGGCACCGACCACGCGGACACCCTCGCGGCGCGCCAGGAGACCGCGTACGTCCTCGGCGGGCTCGGCCGGCACGCCGAGGCGCACTCGGTGTACGCCGCGGTGCTCGCCGCGCGCGAGCGGAGCATGGGCGCGGAGCACCCCGACACCCTGCGCTGGCCGGCACAACCTGGCCTTCACCCTCGGGGCGGCTGGGGCGCCTCGCGGAGGCGTACGCGACGGCCCGCGAGGTGGCCGACGCCCGCGCCCGGCTGCTGGGCGCCGACCACGCCGACACGCTCGCCACCCGCCACGAGGTGGCGCACCTCCTGGGCCGGCTCGGCCGCTGGGCGGACGCGCTGACCCCAGTACCGCGAGGTGGCCGAGGCGCGCGCCGCCGCCCTCGGCGCGGACCACGCCGACACGCTGGCCGCCCGGTACGAGGCGGGCATCTGTCTCGGCCGGCTCGGCCGCGCCGAGGAGGCCGCCGCGCTCTACCGGGAGCTCGCCGGGGCCCGCACCCGCACCGTCGGGCCCGAGCACCCCGAGACGCTGCGGGCGCGGCACGGCCTCGGCGTGAGCCTGGGCCGGCTCGGCCGCTGGGAGGGACGCCCTGGCCGAGGCCCGCGCGGTGTGCGGGCTGCGCACCCGCGTGCTCGGCGCGGACCACCCCGACACGCTCGTCAGCCGCCGCGAGATCGCCATCGGCCTCGGCTGGCTCGGCCGCCACGACGAGGCCCTGGACGAGTACCGGCGCGTCGCCGAGGACCCGCACCCGCACCCTGGGCGCCGCCCACCCCGACACGCTCGCCGCCCGCGCGGACGAGGCGCACTGCACCGAACGCCGGGAGCGCCTGGGACGCCGGGACCACCGCACGACCTAGGGTCGGCAGGAGACCGTCAGAGGGCAGCAGGCCGTGGACGCGGGGCCCCACCCGTGGATTCCGCGCCGGTGTCGTCGGTGATATCGGTGTCATCGGTGGCGGCGGAGCCGACCGGGCCGCGGGGAAGCACCCGGTCCAGCCACTTCGGCAGCCACCAGTTGGTCCGTCCGAGGAGGGTCATGGTCGCCGGCACCAGCACCATGCGGACGACCGTGGCGTCCACGAAGACCGCGGTGGCCAGGCCGAGCCCGAACATCTTGGTGGAGGGGTCCTCGGCGACGGCGAAGGACAGGAACACCGCCACCATGATGAGGGCGGCCGAGGTGATGATCCGGGCGGTGCGCGAGAGGCCCTCGACGATCGCCGTGCCGTTGTCGCCGGTGCGCAGGTACTCCTCGCGGACGCGGGAGAGGAGGAACACCTCGTAGTCCATCGACAGGCCGAACAGGATGGCGAAGAGGAACATCGGGATGAACGAGACGATCGGAACCGTCGCTTCCAGTCCGATGAGCGCGCCTCCCCAGCCCCACTGGAAGACCGCGACCATGATGCCGTAGGCCGCGCCGATGCTCAGCAGGTTTAGCAGCACCGCCTTGAGCGGTACGAGGACCGAGCGGAAGACCAGCATCAGCAGCAGGAACGACATCGCCAGCACGGTGGCGACGAGCACCGGCAGACGTTGGCTGGTGCGCCGGCCCACATCGGACAGGCTCGCGGCGGCGCCGCCGACGTGGGCCCTGGCCGGGCCGTGCCCGATCGCCGTGGGCAGCACGTCGGTGCGCAGCCGGGCGATGGTGTCGGTCGTGGCCTCGTCCTGGGGGCTGGTGGTCGGGAAGACCACCAGGGTCGCGATGCCGGTGGCCCGGTCGACGTGCGTCGGCGCGACGGACGCGACGCCCGGATCCGCCCCGACCGCCGCCGCGAGCCGGTCCACCGCTCCCCGATCACCGGCGGGGTCCGCGGCGATGACGAGGGGACCGTTGGCGCCCGGGCCGAACCCCTCGGCGACGAGGTCGTAGGCGCGGCGCTCGGTGCGGCCGGGGGGCAGTGAGCCGTCGTCGGGCAGGCCGACGCGCAGGCCGAGCACGGGCAGCGTCGCGGTGAGCAACAGCCCCGCCGCGCCGACCGCGTACGCCACCGGGTGCCGGCCGACGTGCCCGATCCAGCGACGCCACCCGGTGGCGTGGGCGGCGTCCGTCGCAGGGCCCCGCCGCCCTGCGAGCCGGCCCGGCCCCCGGCTCCGCCACGCCCGGCCGAGCCGGCCGGCCCGCGCCAGGCGCGGGCCCGCGGCGCCGAGGAAGGCCGGCAGCAGCGTCACCGACGCGAGCACCATCATCAGGACGACGATCGAGACGGCGACCCCGCCCACGGTCATGAACGGCACGTTCGCGACCGCCAGGCCGAGGATCGACACGACGACGGTGCCGCCGGCGAAGACCACCGGCCGCCCCGCCGTCGCCACCGCGCGTCCGGCCGCCGTCTGCGGATCGAGCCCGTACGCGAGGTGCTCCCGGTGCCTGGCGAGCACGAACAGGGCGTAGTCGATGCCCACGCCGAGCCCGACCATGCTGCCCAGGACCGGTGCGAAGGCGGGGACCTCCGTCACCCCCGCCAGGACCGTCATCGTGGCGACGCCGACGGTCAGCCCGAAGACCGCCATGCCGATCGGCAGCGCGGCGGCGACGAGCGAACCGAACGCCAGGAACAGGATCGCGGCCGCGGCGAGGAGGCCGATCAGCTCGCTCGCGCCGCCGTCGGGATCGGAGAAGGCGTAGAAGAGGTTCCCGCCCATCTCGATGCGCAACGGCAGCTCGGCGCGCAGCCGGTCGCCGAGTTCGACGAGGGCGTCGAGGTCCTCGGCCGACAGCCGGCTCTGGTCGGGGTACTGCACCCGGACGACCGCGATCCGTCCGTCGGCCGAGACGAGGCCGCCGCGCACGGCGGAGCCCCCGCCCGCGTCGAGCGCCCCCGCCGGGTCGCTCGTGCCGAGCACGTGCGGCAGCCCGGTCACCTCGGCCCGCAGCCGCGCGAGAGCGGTGCGCGCGGCGTCGTCCGCGAAGAACGTCGCGCGGTCGTCGAGGGGGGTGACGACCACGTGGGCGGTCATCCCCTCCTGGCCGGTGCCCGCCCGCTCGATCAGTTCCGCGGCCCGGCGCGAGTCCAGTCCCGGAGCGGTCATCGAGTCCGTGGTCCGCCCGCCGAAGGCGACGGCGGCGAGCACGACGAGCGTGGCGGCGACCAGCCAAGCCGCGATCACCCGCCAGGGATGACGGGCGGCGCTTGTGCCCAGGCGCAACAGGGCTTTCGAGAGCATCGGGTCCTCCAACCACCTCGTCGGCCGTCCTTGTACGGCCGCCGATGCCGAGGCTCGCCGCCACGGCGCTCCGCGGCATCGGCCCCGGGGCCGCGGATCCGTCGGCCCCGGGGCGGAGTGACGACCCGTCCTTTCGGCCGATGCGCGGCACGCCGCGGCCCCTAGGCTGAGAACCGTGCTCCGAGACGACCTGCGAACCCTGTGGACCGAACCCCGGCCGCCCGACGCGCCCGCCCGGGTGGGGCGGGACTGGGTGCTGCTCGCCGCGGGCCTCGCCGGTGTGGCGCTGGAGGCCACCCTGCGCGAGGACGTCGTGTGGCGGCCGGTGGCGGTGGTGCTCGCCCTGTGGCTGTGCCTGCTGCCCCTGTGGCGCCGGACCCGCCCCCTGGCGGTGGTGACGCTGGCCTTCGGCTCGGTGGTCCTGCCTCCGCTGGCCTCGCTCGTCGCCCCGCCGCGCGAGCCCGTCGGCCTGTACGCCGACGCGGTCGTGCTCGTGCTGGTGTACGCGCTGCCCCGGTGGGGATCGGGGCGCGAGATCGTGCTGGGCGGCGCGGTGGTCCTCGCGGCCGGAACGCTGTGTTCCGTCACGGACGCGACCCCGGCCGTGGAGAACCTCGTGGGCATCGCCTTCCTGCTGCTGCCCGGCGTGGTCGGCGCTGCCGTGAGGTTCTGGGTGACCGCTCGCGAACGGCAGTTGGAGCAGGTGCGCTCCCGCGAGCGCGAGCAGCTCGCCCGGGAGCTGCACGACACGGTGGCCCACCACGTGTCGGCCATGGTGATCATCGCCCAGGCGGGCCGGGTGCTCGCGGGCGCCGACCCGTCCGCCGCCGTCGAGGCGCTGGAGGGCGTCGAGGAGGAAGGGGCGCGCACGCTGGAGGAGATGCGCGCCATGGTCGCCGCGCTGCGCGACCGCGAGGTCGGAGCCGAGCTCGCGCCCCCCGCCGGAGTCGCGGATCTGGAGCGCCTGGTGCGCACCCCGGGTGGTCGCCTCAGGGTCGACCTGGGGCTCGACGGCGAACTGGACGCGCTGCCACCGGCCGTGGACGCGGCCGTCTACCGGATCGTGCAGGAGTCGGTGACCAACGCGCTGCGCCATGCGCTCGACGCGACCGAGCTCGTCGTCCGGGTCGCCGCGGAACGGCACACGGTACGGGTGAGCGTGCGCGACGACGGCCGGCGCACCGGCCGGGGACGCGACGGCTACGGACTCACCGGACTGCGCGAGCGCGCGACCCTGCTCGGCGGCACGCTACGAGCCGGCCCGGGCACCGACCGGGGCTGGCATGTCGAAGCGGAACTGCCGAGAGCGAGGAGCGGGAGTGCCCATTCGCGTCCTCGTCGCTGACGACCAGACGATCATCCGCACCGGGTTGCGGATCATGCTGAACGCCCAGCCCGGCATCGAGGTGGTCGGCGAGGCCGCCGACGGGCGGGAAGCGGTACGACTGGCCCGCGCACTACGCCCCGACGTATGCCTGTTCGACATCCGCATGCCCGTACTCGACGGGCTCGAGGCCACCCGGCTGCTCGCCGGGCCGGGCGTCGCCGATCCGCTGGCCGTGGTCGTCATCACCACGTTCGACCTCGACGAGTACGTCTACGGCTCCCTGCGTGCCGGCGCCCGCGGATTCCTCCTCAAGGACACGGGACCGGACCTCCTGGCGCAGGCCGTACGGTCGGCCTCCGACGGTGAGGCGCTCATCGCCCCCAGCGTCACCGTCCGCCTGCTCCGGGCGTTCGCGGACCTGCCCGCCGGACGGCCCGTGGCCCAGCCGGTCGCTCCGGTCACCGCCCGCGAGGAGCAGGTGCTCCTCGCCGTCGCCCGCGGGCTGACCAACACCGAGATCGCCGACGCACTGCACATCAGCCTCAGCACCGTGAAGACGCACCTGGCCAGCCTCATGGCCAAACTCGGCGCCCGCAACCGGGTCGAGATCGCGATGTGGGCCTACGAGACGCGCCGCATCCTCCCCGGAACCTGAGCCGGGTGCCGGCCACGACCCAGGTCGTGGCCACGGCCGCCGCCCCCTGTTCGCGGCGCCCGCGAGGTGCTAGCAAGGGGCATGACCGCACAGCGCTCCTACGACGCCGTCATCGTCGGCGGTGGGCACAACGGCCTCGTCGCCGCCGCCTACCTCGCCCGCGCGGGACGCAGCGTCCTCGTCCTCGAACGGCTCGGCTCCACCGGCGGGGCCGCCGTGTCCACCCGGCCCTTCGCCGGCGTCGACGTCCGGCTGTCCCGCTATTCGTACCTCGTCTCGCTCCTCCCGGAGAAGATCGTCCGCGAGCTCGGGCTGCGCTTCGCCGTCCGCAAGCGGTCCGTCTCCTCGTACACCCCGTACGGCGACTCCGGCCTGCTCGTCGGCGGCGACCGGGAGCGCACCCGGGCCTCCTTCGCGGCGCTCACCGGCTCGGACCGGGAGTACGAGGCCTGGCGCGCCTTCTACGGCCGCACCGAGCGGGCCGCGCGCCGGATCTTCCCCACGCTCACCGAGCCGCTGCCCGACCGGGCCGGGCTGCGCGCCCGGGTCGACGACGACGCGACCTGGGACATGCTCTTCGAGCAGCCCATCGGCGTCGCGGTGGAGCGGGAGTTCGCCGACGACCTCGTGCGCGGGGTGGTCCTCACCGACGCCCTGATCGGCACCTTCGCGGACGCCCACGACCCCTCGCTGCTGCAGAACCGCTGCTTCCTCTACCACGTCATCGGCGGCGGCACCGGCGACTGGGACGTGCCCGTCGGCGGCATGGGCGCCCTCACCGACGCCCTGGCCGACGCGGCCCGTTCGGCCGGGGCGACGATCCTCACCGGCCACGAGGCCACCCGGATCGACACCGACGGCATCCGCGCCGAGGTCGGCTACCGCGCCGCCGACGGCGAAGGCGTCGTCGCGGCCGGGAGGGTCCTCGTGAACGCCTCCCCGCAGGCGCTCGCCGGCCTCCTCGGCGACCCGCCCGCGCCACCCGCCGAGGGCGCCCAGCTCAAGGTGAACATGGTGCTCACCCGGCTGCCGCGGCTCCGTGACCGCTCCGTCGACCCGCGCGAGGCCTTCTCCGGCACCTTCCACATCGCCGAGGGCTACCGGCAGTTGGCGACCGCCCACGCCGAGGCCGCGTCCGGCCGGCTGCCGTCCGCCCCGCCGTCGGAGATCTACTGCCACACCCTGACGGACCCGAGCATCCTCGGTCCGGAGGCCGCCGCACGCGGCTACCAGACCCTCACCCTGTTCGGACTCCACGCCCCCGCCCGGCTGTTCGCGGCGGACCCCGAGGGCGCCCGCGAGGCGCTCCTGAAGGCCACCCTCGACCAGCTCGACGCCTGTCTCGACGAGCCGATCGCCGACTGCCTGGCCCGCGACGCCGACGGCCGCCCCTGCGTCGAGGCGAAGAGCCCGCTCGACCTGGAGCGCGAGCTGCGGCTGCCGGGCGGGCACATCTTCCACCGCGACCTCTCCTTCCCGTACGCGGCGGAGGGCGCCGGCCGCTGGGGCGTGGAGACGCCGTACGCCAACGTGCTGCTCTGCGGCGCGGGCGCGGTCCGCGGTGGCGGGGTGAGCGGGGTGCCGGGCCACAACGCGGCGATGGCGGTGCTGGAAGGGGCGGGAGGCTGACGCGCGGGTGCCACGGGGTGACGCGGGGGCCGCCCCCACCGGCGGCGTGAAGCTGATCTGCGAGTGCGCTTAAGAAATCCTCGATGGACCATGGGCCCCAGGTACGGAAGATTCTCTTCCAGGGATCTTGGGCGCTTCGCCGCGTCCGGAACCTGCACATCACAGGACGCGTACGTCGGGAGCCGTTACTTTGAAGGCGCTGGTCAAGCACAAGGCAGAGCCGGGACTCTGGCTCATGGACGTTCCCGAGCCCGAGATCGGTCCCGGTGACGTGCTGATCAAGGTCAAGCGGACCGGAATCTGCGGGACCGACCTGCACATCCGTTCCTGGGACGGCTGGGCGCAGAAGACGATCGCCACGCCGCTGACCCTCGGGCACGAGTTCGTCGGCGAGGTCGTCGAGACCGGCCGCGACGTCGTCGACATCGCCGTCGGCGACCTGGTCAGCGGCGAGGGCCACCTGGTCTGCGGCAAGTGCCGCAACTGTCTGGCCGGCCGCCGCCACCTCTGCCGCGCCACCGTCGGCCTCGGCGTCGGCCGCGACGGCGCCTTCGCCGAGTACGTCGCGCTGCCCGCGTCCAACGTGTGGGTGCACCGCGTCGAGGTGGACCTCGACGTCGCCGCGATCTTCGACCCCTTCGGCAACGCCGTGCACACCGCGCTGTCCTTCCCGCTCGTCGGCGAGGACGTCCTGGTCACCGGCGCGGGCCCGATCGGCATCATGGCCGCCGCGGTCGCCAAGCACGCCGGCGCGCGCCACGTGATGATCACCGACGTCAGCGAGGAGCGCCTCGCCCTGGCCCGCAAGGCCGGCGTCTCGCTCGCCCTGAACGTCGCCGAGCAGACCATCGCCGACGGCCAGCGCACCCTCGGCCTGAAGGAGGGCTTCGACGTCGGTCTGGAGATGTCCGGCAACCCGCGCGCGATGCGCGACATGGTCGCCAACATGACCAACGGCGGAAAGATCGCCATGCTCGGCCTGCCCAGCGAGGACTTCGCCGTCGACTGGGCGAAGATCGTCACGTCCATGATCACCATCAAGGGGATCTACGGCCGCGAGATGTTCGAGACCTGGTACGCCATGTCCGTGCTCCTGGAGGGCGGTCTCGACCTCGCCCCCGTGATCACCGGCCGCTACGCCTACAGCGACTTCGAGGCCGCCTTCGACGACGCCGCCTCCGGCAAGGGCGGCAAGATCATCCTCGACTGGACCGTCTGAACCGCCTGACCCCGTACGAAGACCTTCAGGAGCTGCACTCCCCATGTTCGATTCCGTACGCGACGACCTGCGCACCACCCTCGAAGAGATCAAGCAGGCCGGCCTCCACAAGCCCGAGCGGGTCATCGGCACGCCCCAGTCCGCGACCGTCGAGGTCACCTCCGGCGGCCGCCCCGGCGAGGTGCTGAACTTCTGCGCCAACAACTACCTGGGCCTCGCCGACCACCCCGAGGTGGTCGCCGCCGCCCACGAGGCGCTCGACCGCTGGG
Source organism: Streptomyces showdoensis (assembly GCF_039535475.1). Taxonomy (NCBI): domain Bacteria; kingdom Bacillati; phylum Actinomycetota; class Actinomycetes; order Kitasatosporales; family Streptomycetaceae; genus Streptomyces; species Streptomyces showdoensis. Next base: position 68,580 of record NZ_BAAAXG010000011.1, read on the forward strand.
GCTACGGCATGGCCTCCGTCCGCTTCATCTGCGGCACCCAGGAGGTCCACAAGGAGCTGGAGGCGCGCCTGTCCTCCTTCCTCGGCCAGGAGGACACGATCCTCTACTCCTCCTGCTTCGACGCCAACGGCGGCGTCTTCGAGACGATCCTCGGCCCCGAGGACGCCGTCATCTCCGACGCCCTCAACCACGCCTCGATCATCGACGGCATCCGCCTCTCCAAGGCCCGCCGCTTCCGCTACGCCAACCGCGACATGGCCGACCTGGAGCAGCAGCTCAAGGCGGCCGACGAGGGCGGCGCCCGGCGCAAGCTGATCGTCACCGACGGCGTGTTCTCCATGGACGGCTACGTGGCCCCGCTCGACGAGATCTGCGACCTGGCCGAGCGCTACGACGCCATGGTCATGGTCGACGACTCGCACGCCGTCGGCTTCGTCGGCCCCGGCGGCCGCGGCACCCCCGAGCTGCACGGCGTGATGGACCGCGTCGACATCATCACCGGCACCCTCGGCAAGGCCCTCGGCGGCGCCTCCGGCGGCTACGTCGCGGCCCGTGCCGAGATCGTCGCCCTGCTGCGCCAGCGCTCGCGCCCGTACCTGTTCTCCAACACCCTCGCCCCGGTCATCGCCGCCGCCTCCCTCAAGGTCCTCGACCTGCTGGAGTCCGCCGGCGACCTGCGCGAGCGCCTCAACGCCAACACGGCGCTGTTCCGCTCCCGCATGACCGAGGCGGGCTTCGACATCCTCCCCGGCGACCACGCCATCGCCCCCGTCATGATCGGCGACGCCGCCGAGGCGGGCCGGATGGCCGAGCTCCTCCTGGAGCGCGGCGTGTACGTGATCGGCTTCTCGTACCCGGTCGTCCCGCAGGGCGCCGCCCGCATCCGCGTGCAGCTCTCGGCGGCCCACTCCACGGACGACGTGCACCGCGCGGTGGACGCGTTCGTCGAGGCCCGGGACGCCCTGCGAAACTAGGGGCATGATCGAAGCGCGGCGGCTGCACATCCTCCGGGCGGTGGCCGACCACCGTACCGTCACGGCGGCTGCCGCCGCGCTCTACCTCACCCCCTCCGCGGTCTCCCAGCAGCTGGCCGCCCTGGAGCAGGAGACCGGCCACCGGCTGGTCGACCGCAACGCCCGGGGCGCCCGGCTCACCCCGGCCGGCGAGATCCTGCTGAGCCACGCCAACGCCGTCCTGGCCCAGCTGGAGCGGGCCGAGGCCGAGCTCGCCGCGTACGGCTCGGGCGAGGCCGGTACGGTCACGGTGGCCGCGTTCGCCACCGGCATCGGCCTGGTCGTGGCCCCCGCCATCGGCTCCCTCGCCCGCACCTCGCCCGGCATCCGGGTCCGGGTGCAGGACGCGGAGGGCGACGAGAGCCTGCTGATGGTCCTGGACCGGCAGGTGGACGTCGCGGTGGCCGTCGAGTACCGCGGCGCGCCCGGCGAGGACGACGCCCGCCTCACCCGCGTGCCGCTCTACGCGGAGCCGTTCGACGTCGTGCTCCCGCCCGGCCACCCGTTCGCGGACCGCGACCGGATCTCCCTCGACGACCTGGCCAAGGACCCCTGGATCGGTCAGTCCGCCGGCAACCCCTGCCACGACGTCACCGTCCTGGCCTGCGAATACGCGGGCTTCGCGCCGGCCTTCGCGCACGTCTCCGACGACTTCCGCGCGGTCGTGGCCCTCGCCGCGGCGGGCGCGGGCGTGGCCCTGGTCCCCCGTTCGGCCCTGCGGGGCACCGACCTCACGGGTGTCGTCGTCCGCCCGGTCGACGGCGTCGCCCCCACCCGCCGTGTCTTCGCCGCGGTCCGCCGCGGCGCGGAGGACCACCCGTTGATCCTGCCGGTCCTCGCCGCCCTGCAGGAGGCGGCGAGGCGTCCGTAGGAACTCCGGGCCCCGCTGGTCCAGAAGCGTCGCTCCGGCCCCGTCGGCGTGGTCGCCGTCGATGCCGTCGCCGGTGGAGGCGGTGACGGCGTTGCCCGCCCCGGAGACGTCCCCGGCGGCGTCGACGGCCTTCACCGGTGCGGTCCTGATCGGGAGGGCGTGGCGCCTAGTCCTCCGCCCGTACCCACCCCGAGGCCTCGATCCGGGCCCCGTCGGCGGGCCGGGCCTCGTCGAACACCGGGCGGCCCGTGGGGTCCAGCACGCGCAGCGCGTCCACGTACACGCCGCGGCCGACGTAGCGGCGGTCGGTCGTGCAGCGCCAGCGGAGGCGGGTGCCGGACGGGCCCGCCTCGGGCAGGTCCGCCGTGACGGTGTGCCAGGTGCGTCCGGACCAGCCGGTCACCGTGCCGGTGGGATGGGGGCCCGGGGTGTCGCCGGCGGTGGTGAAGGGGAGCGGGTGCCAGGTCGTGCCGCCGTCCGGGGAGGACTCCAGGTGGGCGGCGTCGGTGCCGGGTTCCGTGTCCCACCAGAGCGCGCAGCTGAGGCGGGCGGTGTGCGGGACGGCGGGCAGCGTGAGGGTGGCCGTCGTGTCGTTCGCCATGCCGGAGAACCACGCGGTGCGCCCGTGCGCCGGGCGGACCGGCACGGCGCGGGCCAGGTGGTCGGCGGCGGCGACGCGCGGGGCGGAACCCGAGCGCCAGGAGCGGACCGGGTGCACGGAGTTGCCGAGGACGACGAGGAAGGCGTCCGTGGTGGGGTCCAGGACCACGCTGGTGCCGGTGAAGCCGGTGTGGCCCGCGGTGCGCGGGGTGGCCAGGGCGCCCATGTACCAGTGCTGGTAGAGCTCGAAGCCCAGGCCGTGCTCGTCGCCGGGGAAGGCGGTGTTGAAGTCGGTGAACATCAGCTCCACCGACGCGGGGGAGAGGATGCGGGCGTCACCGTAGGCGCCGCCGTTGAGCAGGGTGCGGGCGAGGACCGCGAGGTCCCAGGCGGTCGAGAACACCCCGGCGTGACCGGCCACGCCGCCCATGCCGTACGCGTTCTCGTCGTGGACCTCGCCCCACACCATCCCGCGGTCGAGCCCCGACCACGGCGCGCGGGCGTCCTCGGTGGCGGCGATCGAGGGGCGCCAGGAGGGCGGCGGATTGAAACGCGTGCGGCGCATCCCGAGCGGAGCGGTGATCTCGGTCCGGAGCAGCTCGTCCAGGGGGCGGCCGGTGATCCCCTCCAGGATCAGCTGGAGCGTGATCAGGTTGAGGTCGGAGTAGAGGTACGCCGTGCCCGGGGGGTGCGCCGGCACCTCGTTCCAGAGCCGGCGCAGCCGCCCCTCGCGCGTCGGCTCCTCGTAGAGCGGGATCCACGCGCGGAAGCCCGAGGTGTGGGTCAGCAGCTGGCGGACCGTGATGTCCCCCTTGCCGCCGCCCCCGAACTCGGGGAGGTACGCCGTGACCCGCTCCGAGAGCTCCAGCGCGCCGCGCTCGATCTGCTGCACCGCCAGGATCGAGGTGAAGAGCTTGGACACCGAGGCCAGGTCGAAGACGGTGTCCCCGGTCATCGGGATCTGGCGGTCGGCCGGCAGCTCGACGCCGCTGTCGGTCTTCTCGTCGTAGGCCGCGTAACGCACGGCCATGCCGATCGGCCGGTGCAGCGCGACCGTCCCGCCGCGCCCGGCGAGCAGCACGGCCCCCGCGTACCACGGGTGCCGGGCGCCGGGCGGGGGGAGGAGGAAGGATTCGGCGTCGGCGACCAGGCGGTCCAGGTGCTCGGGGAGGAGCCCGGCGCGGGCGGCGGAGCCGTGGCGCAGGGTGGTGCGACGGGCCCCGCCGGGCGCGTGGGCCGCGGGGCCCGCGGCACCGGGCCCCGGTTCGGGCGCGGCCGAGGCCCCCGGCACCGTACCGATCATCAGCGCACCTCCCAGGGCCAGGACGCGACCGCCGAACGCGCGGCGGCTCGGGCCCCGGCTCCCGCTCCTCGACTCTTCCGTCCCGCCCACCCTCTCCCACCACCCTCTGAAAGAAAACTCCGGCCGCTCCGGCGGGCTCTGAAAATTTCTACCGGAACGGGGGCGGGCCCGGGAAGCACGGCACACGCCAAGAAATCTGACACTGCATCAGAAAATCTCTTCCCTCGGCAGGACCGCTGCGGCATCCTGCCGCCCATGAAGACGGAGCTGAGTCGCACACTGGGGATCGAGCACGCCATCTTCGGCTTCACGCCCTTCCCCGCGGTGGCCGCCGCCATCACCAGAGCCGGCGGATTCGGCGTCCTCGGCGCGGTCCGCTACACCGCCCCCGACGACCTCGCCCGCGACCTCGACTGGATGCAGGAGCACACCGACGGGCTGCCCTACGGCCTCGACGTCGTCATGCCCGCGAAGAAGGTCGACGGGGTCAGCGAGGCCGACGTGGAGGCCATGATCCCCGAGGGGCACCGCGCGTTCGTCCGCGACACCCTCGCCAAGCACGGCGTCCCCGAACTCGCCGCGGGCGAGGCCTCCGGCTGGCGGATCACCGGCTGGATGGAACAGGTCGCCCGCAGCCAGCTCGACGTCGCCTTCGACTACCCCATCAAACTGCTGGCCAACGCCCTCGGCTCACCGCCCGCCGACGTCGTCGAGCGCGCCCACGCGCACGGCGTCCTGGTCGCCGCCCTGGCCGGCAGCGCCCGGCACGCCCGCCACCACGCCGACGCCGGGATCGACGTCGTCGTCGCCCAGGGCTACGAGGCCGGCGGCCACACCGGCGAGATCGCCTCCATGGTGCTCACCCCCGAGGTCGTCGAGGCCGTCGCCCCGCTCCCGGTGCTCGCCGCCGGCGGCATCGGCAGCGGCGAGCAGATCGCCGCCGGGCTCGCCCTCGGCGCCCAGGGCGTCTGGCTCGGCTCCCTCTGGCTCACCACCACCGAGGCCGAGATGCACTCCCGCGCCCTCACCGCCAAGCTGCTCGCCGCGGGCTCCGGCGACACCGTCCGCTCCCGCGCCCTCACCGGCAAGCCCGCGCGTCAGCTCCGTACCGAATGGACCGACGCCTGGGACGACCCCGCAGGACCCGGCACGCTGCCCATGCCGCTCCAGGGCCTCCTGGTCGCCGAGGCCGTCTCCCGGATCCAGAAGTACGAGGTGGCGCCGCTGCTCGGCACGCCGGTCGGCCAGATCGTCGGCCGGATGAACTCCGAGCGCAGCGTCCAGCAGGTCTTCGACGAGCTGACCAGCGGCTTCGAGAAGGCCATCGACCGGATCAACCGCATCGCCGGAAGGAGCACGCAGTGACGGACGCCGCGCCGCCGAACGGATTCTGGTCCCAGGCCGCCGCCGACCCCGGACGTACGGTCCTGATCGCGCCCGACGGCGAGGAGTGGACCGCGGGACGCCTGCACGCCGACGCCAACCGGCTCGTCCACGGCCTGCGCGCCGCCGGGATGGAGCGCGGCGACGCCTTCGCCGTCGTGCTGCCCAACGGGGTCGCCTTCCTCACCGCCTACCTCGCCGCCGCCCAGGCGGGCTTCTACCTCGTCCCGGTCAACCACCACCTGGTCGGCCCCGAGATCGCCTGGATCGTCTCGGACTCCGGCGCCAAGGTCCTCGTCGCCCACGAGCGCTTCGCCGAGGCCGCCGCCCAGGCCGCCGACGAGGCGGGGCTGCCCGCGAGCCACCGGTACGCCGTCGGCGCGCTCCCCGGCTTCCGCCCGTACGCCGAACTCCTCGACGGACAGCCCGAGTCGGCGCCCGCCGACCGCACCCTCGGCTGGGTGATGAACTACACCTCGGGCACCACCGGACGGCCCCGCGGTATCCGCCGCCCGCTGCCCGGCAAGCTGCCCGAGGAGACCTACCTCGGCGGCTTCCTCGGGATCTTCGGCATCCGGCCCTTCGACGGGAACGTCCACCTGGTCTGCTCGCCGCTCTACCACACGGCCGTGCTCCAGTTCGCGGGCGCCGCCCTGCACATCGGGCACCCCCTCGTCCTCATGGACAAGTGGACCCCCGAGGAGATGCTGCGGCTCATCGACACCCACCGCTGCACCCACACCCACATGGTGCCCACCCAGTTCCACCGGCTCCTCGCCCTGCCCGCGGCCACCAGGGACCGCTACGACGTCTCCTCCATGCGGCACGCGATCCACGGCGCCGCGCCCTGTCCCGACCACGTCAAGCGCGCGATGATCGAATGGTGGGGCCACTGCGTCGAGGAGTACTACGCCGCCAGTGAGGGCGGCGGCGCCTTCGCCACCGCCGAGGACTGGCTGAAGAAGCCCGGCACCGTCGGCCGCGCCTGGCCCATCAGCGAGCTCGCCGTCTTCGACGACGACGGCGAGCGGCTGCCGCCCGGACAGCTCGGCACCGTGTACATGAAGATGAGCACCGGCGCCTTCCGTTACCACGGGGACGAGGCCAAGACGAAGTCGAGCCGCATCGGGGACTTCTTCACCGTCGGCGACCTCGGCGTCCTCGACGAGGACGGCTACCTCTTCCTCCGCGACCGCAAGATCGACATGATCATCTCGGGCGGCGTGAACATCTACCCCGCCGAGATCGAGGCCGCGCTCCTGGCCCACCCCGCCGTCGCCGACGCCGCCGCCTTCGGCATCCCGCACGCCGACTGGGGCGAGGAGGTCAAGGCGGTCGTCGAGGCGGCCGAGGGCCACGAGCCGGGGCCCGAGCTCGCCGCCGCGATCCTGGCCCACTGCGAAACCCGTCTCGCCGGATATAAACGTCCCAAGTCCGTGGACTTCATCACGGTCATGCCCCGCGATCCCAACGGCAAGCTGTACAAGCGCCGGCTCCGCGATCCGTACTGGGAAGGCCACGACCGGGCGCTGTGACGGGTCCTGACCTCCTGTCAGCTGCGCGAGCACGCGGCGCCACGGAGGACGATCCTCCCCTTATGGCAGGATTCAGGGCATGAGTTCGAGCGCGACACCACTGACACGACAATGGACCACCTGGGGGCCGATCGTCGCCGGGGTCGGCCTCGGCCTCGGCTGGGGGCGCGACCTGGCCGGCCTCGCGGTGATCGCCATCGCGGCCTGCCTCATCGCCGCGGTGCTCGCCGCCGTGCACCACGCGGAGGTGATCGCCCACCGGATCGGCGAGCCCTACGGCTCGCTCGTCCTCGCGGTCGCCGTCACCGTCATCGAGGTCGGACTGATCGTCACCCTGATGGCCGGCGGCGGCGACAAGACCTCCACGTACGCCCGGGACACGGTCTTCGCCGCCGTCATGATCACCTGCAACGGCATCGTCGGCCTGTCGCTGCTGGTCGGCGCGCTGCGCAACCGCGTCGCCGTCTTCAACGCGGAGGGCTCCGGCGGCGCACTCGCCACCGTCTGCACCCTGGCGGCCATGACGCTGGTCCTGCCCACCTTCACCACGAGCCACCCCGGCCCCGAGTTCTCCAGCGCCCAGCTGGCCTTCGCCGCCGTCGCCTCCCTCTGCCTGTACGGCGTCTTCGTCGCCGTGCAGACGGTCCGGCACCGCGACTACTTCCTGCCGGTGCCGCGCCCCGGCGCGGACGGCAAGGAGTCCGAGGACGACCACGCCGACCCGCCCACCTCCCGACAGATGTGGATCAGCCTCGGGCTGCTCATGGTCGCCCTCGTCGCCGTCGTCGGCCTGGCCAAGCTGGTCTCGCCCACCATCGAGGACGGCGTCGAGTCCGCCGGCCTGCCGAAGGCCGTCGTGGGTGTCGTCATCGCCCTCATGGTGCTGCTCCCCGAGACCCTCGCCGCCGTGCGCGCGGCCCGCCGGGACCGGATGCAGACCAGCATGAACCTGGCCTACGGCTCCGCCATCGCCAGCATCGGCCTGACCATCCCGTCCATCGCGCTGGCCTCCATCTGGCTCTCCGGCCCCCTCGTCCTCGGTCTGGGCCCCCTCCACATGGTGCTGCTCGTGCTCACCGCCGTGGTGAGCGCCCTGACCGTGGTGCCCGGACGGGCCACGCTCCTCCAGGGCGGCGTCCACCTCTCGATCTTCGCCGCCTTCGTGTTCCTGTCGTTCAGCCCCTGACGACCACGATCCGCAGCTCCGGCGAGCGCAGGATGTCCTTCTCGCAGAACCGGGAGGTCACCCAGCGCTCGCCGGAGTACAGCGCCGTCTGGTCGGCGTAGTGCGGCGAGAGCGGGTTCGAGGACTGGGAGTAGGTCAGCAGCGTGCGGGCCACCGGGCACCGCCCGCCGTCCCAGCCCACCGCCTGGACGTGGCTGGTGCCGTGCGCGACCTCCGTGTAGCCGCCGCCCGCCGGGTTCCACACCGGCTCCGTCTTGTTCCAGACGCCCAGCGCCTCGGTGCCGCCGCCCACCGGGACGCGCGCCCCGTTCCGCACCACGAACTGGTGCCGCCCGAGCGGCGCGTCCAGGGCGATCCCCGCCCCGCGCAGCTCCGCCACCGCGTCCCTGAGGGCCTTGCCGAAGCCGGGGGCGTCCGTGTTCAGGGTGTGCGGCGTGCGCACCGGGTCGGCCGCCGAGAACGGCACCTGCCACTGCTCGGCGAGCGGCGTCCCGGCGGTGAAGCGCCGCCAGAACCGGTCGAAGAGCAGCGCGCCCCGGCTGCCGGTCTCCATCGTGCGGTCCCAGGCGCCGATCACCCGGCAGGCCTCCGGGTCGTCGGCGAGGACCGCCGCGCAGGCCCGGGCCGTGTCGGCCGCCGCCAGATCGCCGGCGGGCGCGCGGTTCGCGAACTGCTGGCGCTGCAGATCGGCCACGGTCAGACCGCCGCGCCCGGCCATCGCCGCCACGTCCTCCACGGCGCCGCGGGTGCGCAGCGAGCGCGGGGTGCCGATCGTGCCGAAGATCCGCTCGTAGCCGGTGACCGGACGCTCCGCGTTGGCCAGCCAGGCGCTGTCGTTGGAGTTCTCCACGTACGGGGCGTCCCGCAGCACCGGCATCCGCGCGGGCCCGAAGACCCCCGGCTGCACCGCGTCCGGGTCCGAGCCGAGCGCGCAGTCGCCGCGCGAACCGTCCAGCACGGCCACGCCGGAGGCCGGGTAGGTGGCGCGGCCGAGCGGGGTGGAGCAGCGCTGGGCCAGCTCGTCGGTGATCCTCGGCAGCACCTGCGACTGGGTGAACAGGGTGTGGCCGGAGGAGTCGGCGGCGATCGTGTTCACCCACGGCAGGCCCTGGGTGCGCCGCAGCGCGTCGACCAGACCCTGCGTGGAGCGGGAGCGGGCGAAGCCGAGCGCGGTGTCGGAGGCCCGCAGGTTGGCGGCGTTCGGGTCGTTCAGGGCGAAGGTCGTCGTCGTGGTCCAGGGCAGCGGCAGCTGCGGTCCGAGCCCGGAGACGACCGGCCCGTACCGCGTCCACCACTGGGTACGGGTGACCGGGGCGCCGTCCTTGACCGCGACCGTGACCGTGCGCGGCGTCATCCGCTCCGGCCTGCCGTCCACCAGGTACGCGGTGGGGTCGGCCGGGTCGAGGGCGAGCTGGTGCAGGCTGAGCGGCACGCCCGTGGCGACGGTGTGGCTCCAGGCCACCCTGTCGTTGAAGCCGATGCTGACCGGGACCGTGCCGAGCAGGGAGGCGCCGGAGACGTTCAGCTCGCCCGGGATGGTCTGCTGGGACTGCCAGAAGCGCCGGCCGCCCTGCCACGGGTAGTGCGGATTGCCGAGCAGCAGCCCGCGCCCGCCCGCCGTGGCCGAACCCCGGAACGCGACGGCGTTGGAGCCCATGGTGGCGTTCTCGGCCGCGAACAGGGCCCGCGCCGCCTCGGCCGTACGGTCCGGATCCGGGCCCTCGGAGGCGGCGGGCCGGGAGGCGCCCGCCGCCCCGGGGGCGACGGCGGGCGGCCGGGCGGCGGTGATGCCGTCCGCGCCGCGGCCCTGGCCGCCGAGGACGGAGACCGCCCAGCCGCGCCGCGCCACGTCGAGCTCCGTGACCGGCCGGACCCACGCCGCTCCGGCGCAGGCCGGGTCGGTGATCCGGTTCTTCCGCAGCCACGCGTTGTACCCGGCCGCCCAGCCGCGCATCAGCTCCCTGGACTGCCGGCTGGGACCGGCGGGCGCGGGCGCGGCGAGCAGCGCCTCGACCGTGCCGGCGTCCTTCACCCCGCGGAAGAACAGGTCGCTGGAGAGGTTCCTCGTCGCCGAGGACAGGGACCCGTCCGGGGCGCCGTCGGCGCCGAAGTGGCGGGAGCGCTCGCCGTCCACGGTCACGAAGCCGTCGGCCAGGACGCAGACCTGGTCCGCGGCCTGCGCCCAGCCGGTGCCGAAGCCGAGGTTCGCGTAGTCCTTGGCCACGATGTGCGGGATGCCGTACTCGGTGTACCGGATGACGGCCGACAGGCCCCGGTCGGAGGGACGGTGGCCCCGGTCGCCGGCGTCGGCGACGGCCGCGGCGGGCAGTGAGGCGGTGACGGTGGCCAGAGCCGCGCCGACCAGCGCCAGCCGTCTGAACCGGGCGGGGAGCAAGGTGCGGACGTGCAAGGTTCCTCCCAACGGGCGTGCTGTGCATACGGGTTGGGCCATGCACTCAGCTGAGCGCTTGCTTTGTCAACATCCCGTTCGGTATCCGGGGTACTTGACCCGCCGCTCCGCCCCGCCCAAGATCGGCGTCCATGGACCGAGGACTGGAACGAGGCCCGGAGCGCGGCCTGCTCACCCGTACCGTCGACGGCGTGCTGCGCCGGACCGCCCAGCGCGTCCCGGACCGCACCGCCGTGCGCTACGCGGACCGGACGTGGAGCTACGCCGAACTGGACGCCGCCGTCTCGACGGCCGCCGCCGTCCTGCGGGACCCCGAAGGCGCCGGGCTCGCGGCGGGCGACCGGGTCGCGACCTACGCCCACAACTCGGACGCCTATCTGATCGCGTTCCTCGCCTGCGCCCGGGCCGGGCTGGTCCACGTGCCGGTCAACCACCACCTCACCGGCGAGGACCTGGACTACGTCCTGCACCAGTCGGGCAGTTCGCTGGTGCTCGCCGACCCGGCGCTCGCCGGCCGGGTCCCGGAGGACTTCCCCGTACGGCCCCTCCGGGACGCCCCGGACTCGCTCCTCGCGGCGCTCGCCGCCCCGCGGCCGTACGACGCCGACCGCGACCCCGGCGACCTGGTGCAGCTGCTCTACACCTCGGGCACCACCGCCCTGCCCAAGGGCGCGATGATGACCCACCGGGCCCTGGTCCACGCGTACGCGAGCGCCATCGACGCGCTCGACCTGGGCGAGGACGACCGGCCGGTGCACTCGCTGCCGCTCTACCACTCGGCGCAGATGCACGTGTTCCTGCTGCCCTACCTGGCCGTGGGCGCCGAGAACACCATCGTCGACGGGCCCGAGCCGGCGGTCCTCTTCGACCTGGTCGCGTCCGGCCGCTGCGACAGCCTGTTCGCCCCGCCGACCGTCTGGATCGGGCTCGCCAACCACCCCGATTTCGCCACCCGCGACCTCGCCGCCCTGGGCAAGGCCTACTACGGCGCCTCGATCATGCCCGTACCGGTCCTGGAGCGGCTGCGCGCACGCCTGCCCGGCCTGCGCTTCTACAACTGCTTCGGCCAGTCCGAGATCGGCCCGCTCGCCACCGTCCTCGGTCCCGACGAGCACGAGGGGCGGATGGAGTCCTGCGGCCGCCCGGTCCGGCACGTCGAGGCCCGGGTCGTCGACGAGGACGGCGCGGACGTGCCCCCCGGCACCCCCGGTGAAGTCGTCTACCGCTCACCGCAGTTGTGCTCCGGCTACTGGGACAAGCCGGAGGAGACCGCGGCCGCCTTCCGCGGCGGCTGGTTCCACTCGGGCGACCTGGCCGTGCGGGACGAGGAGGGCTACCTCACCGTCGTCGACCGGGTGAAGGACGTCATCAACTCCGGGGGCGTCCTCGTCGCCTCCCGGCAGGTCGAGGACGCCCTCTACACCCATCCGGCGGTGGCCGAGGCCGCCGTCGTCGGTCTCCCGGACGAGCGCTGGATCGAGGCCGTCACCGCCGTCGTCGTCCCGCGCGGCCAGGTCACCGAGGCCGAACTCCTCGCGCACGCGCGGGAGAAGCTCGCCCACTTCAAGGCCCCCAAGAGGGTCCTGTTCGTGGACGAGCTGCCCCGCAACGCCAGCGGGAAGATCCTCAAGCGAGAGCTGCGCGACCGCTTCGGGGCCGCGTGACGACGGGACGACGAGGGGGCGGGTTCAGCCCTGGCGCTCCTCCAGCACGCAGAGGATGTTGCCCTCGCTGTCCTTGAACCAGGCCCCCCTCATGTCGTCCGACTCGACCACGCCGTCGACCGTCTTGAGGCCGGGCAGGTCGTAGTCCTCGAAGGCCACGCCCTTGGAGCGCAGCTCCTTCATCTCGGCATCGAGGTCGGCGACCTTCCAGCTGGCCAGCGTGTGCTGCGCCTGGCCGCCGTAGGGGGTCTCGTACAGACCGATCATGGATCCACCGGTCTCGAACATCACGTCCTGGGGCGATTCCTTGACGAGCGTCAGGCCCAGGGTCTCGGTGTAGTAGCGCTTCGCGCGGGCCATGTCGTTGACCGGAATGATCGCGGCTATGGGGGAGTCCGCCAGCATCGCAACCACCTCCTCCCTCCAGGCTACGCGCCGTCCCGGAGGTCCACGATCCGCTTGATCTTCCCCACCGAGCGCTCCAGCGTCTCCGGGTCGACGACCTCGACGCCCACCGAGACCCCGATCCCGTCCTTCACCGCCGCGGCGATCGAGAGGGCCGCCTCCCGGCGCTGCCCGGGGCTCGCGCCGGGCCGCGCCTCGGCCCGTACGGTCAGCGCGTCCAGCCGGCCCTCGCGGGTGAGCCGGAGCTGGAAGTGGGGGGCGACGGCCGGGGTGCGCAGGACGATCTCCTCGATCTGGGTGGGGAAGAGGTTCACCCCGCGCAGGATCACCATGTCGTCGCTGCGGCCGGTGACCTTCTCCATCCGCCGGAAGACCCGCGCGGTGCCCGGCAGCAGCCGGGTGAGGTCCCGGGTGCGGTAGCGGATCACCGGCATGGCCTCCTTGGTCAGGGAGGTGAAGACCAGCTCGCCCTCCTCCCCGTCCGGCAGCACCTCGCCGGTGATCGGGTCGACGATCTCCGGGTAGAAGTGGTCCTCCCAGATGTGCAGGCCGTCCTTGGTCTCCACGCACTCCTGCGCCACGCCCGGGCCCATCACCTCGGAGAGCCCGTAGATGTCGACGGCGTCGAGGTCGAAGCGCTCCTCGATCTCCCGGCGCATCTCCTCGGTCCAGGGCTCCGCGCCGAAGACGCCGACCTTCAGCGAGGTGGTGCGCGGGTCGATCCCCTGGCGCTCGAACTCGTCGAGCAGGGTGAGCATGTACGAGGGCGTCACCATGATGACCTCGGGCCGGAAGTCCTGGATGAGCTGGACCTGGCGGGCCGTCATGCCGCCGGAGGCGGGGATCACCGTGCAGCCGAGCCGCTCGGCCCCGTAGTGGGCGCCGAGACCGCCGGTGAACAGCCCGTATCCGTAGGCCACGTGGACCTTGTGGCCCGGGCGGGCGCCGGCCGCGCGGAGGGAGCGGGCGACGACGTCCGCCCAGGTGTCCAGGTCCCGCTCGGTGTAGCCGACCACGGTGGGCCGGCCGGTCGTCCCGCTGGAGGCGTGGATGCGGCGGATCTCCGACTGGCCGACGGCGAACATGCCGAAGGGGTAGTGCTCGCGCAGGTCGGTCTTGGCGGTGAACGGGAAGCGGGCCAGGTCGGCGAGGCTCCGGCAGTCCTCGGGCCGCACCCCGGCCCCGTCGAATGCATGCCGGTAGAACGCCACGTTCTCGTAGGCGTGCCGCAGGGTCGCGCGCAGCCGTTCCAGCTGGAGCGCCTCCAGCTCGTCGCGTCCGAGTCGCTCGCCCGCGTCCAGCAGCTCGCCCAGCTCGCCCATGTGCGCCACTCCCTCGCCTCGCGTACCGGCCGCCGTCCGTCGTAAAACGGACGACCGATCATTCGGTCGATCTTCCGGGTTCAGTAAATCCGGCGGCCCCCGGGGCTTGGCAAGGGGTCGGGGCGGGTTTTCTTCGCGCAGGTGTCCGGCCGGTCGCGGCGCGCCCCCGGGCCGCCCCGCAGCCTCGCCCGCGGGGCCTCGTCGGGGGCGTCTTCCCGCAGGTCACGGAGGTCTGGCGAAGATCACACATTCGGGTGTGATTGTCCGCGTGAGCGCAGGAACGGTGCTGCGCCGGGCCGAGCGGACCGGAAGATGATCCCGTCCGGCTCCCCCTCCCCACCCCCGGACGAAATGGACCACCATGCCTGTCCTGTGCCGTCCCGCCGTGGCCGTGCCCGAGCACACGATCACCCTGGAGGACACCCTCGACCTGGCCCGCACCCTGCACGCGGGACACGAGCAGCTGCCGCTCGTGCTGCGCCTGATCGAGAACACCGGCGTCGCCACACGGCAGCTCGTGCAGCCCATCGAGCGCACCCTCGCCCACCCCGGCTTCGAGGCGCGCAACACGACGTACGAGACCGAGGCCAAGGCGCGCGTCCCCGCCGTCGTGGCCGAGGCCCTCGGCAACGCGGGGCTCCAGGCCCGCGACATCGACCTCATCGTGTACGTCTCGTGCACCGGGTTCATGATGCCCTCGCTCACGGCCTGGATGATCAACGAGCTGGGCTTCCGCAGCGACACCCGCCAGCTGCCCATCGCCCAGCTCGGCTGCGCGGCGGGCGGCGCCGCGATCAACCGGGCGCACGACTTCTGCGCGGCCTACCCCGGCGCCAACGCGCTGATCGTCGCCTGCGAGTTCTGCTCGCTGTGCTACCAGCCCACCGACCTCACCGTCGGCAACCTGCTCTCCAACGGCCTCTTCGGCGACGCCGTCGCCGCCGCCGTGGTCCGCGGCTCCGGCGGCACCGGCGTCCTCCTGGAGCACAATGGCTGCCACCTGGTCCCCGGCACCGAGGACTGGATCGCCTACCAGGTCCGCGAGACCGGCTTCCACTTCATGCTCGACAAGCGCGTGCCCGGCACCATGGAGCAGCTCGCGCCCGCCCTCGTCGGCCTCGCCGACCGGCACGGCCGGGACGCCGGCCGCCAGGACTTCTACATCATCCACGCCGGCGGCCCCCGCATCCTCGACGACCTCTGCAAACACCTGGACGTCGTCCCCGACATGTTCCGCTTCAGCCGGGCCACCCTCACCGAGCACGGCAACATCGCCAGCGCCGTCGTCCTCGACGCCCTGCGCCGCCTCTTCGACGAGGGCGGGACCGCCCCCGGCGCCCGCGGGCTCATCGCCGGCTTCGGCCCCGGCATCACGGCCGAGATCTCCCTTGGCAGCTGGACCGACGACGCCCCTCGCACCCCCCTCAGCCCTCAGACCCCCCTGCACTCCTCACTCACCTCGACAGCGGCGGTGGCCCGATGACCACGACCACGACCTCCCCGAACCCCGAGAACGCCGGGAGCACCGGGACCGCCGAGAGCAGCGGCACGCCCCACGTGCACTTCTGGGCCGTCCCCGACCTCACCGGCCTGGAGTTCGACCCGCTCCTCGCCAAGGTCCTCCACGAGGACCCCGTCACCCGGGTGCGCCTGCCGCACGGCGAGGGCCACGCCTGGCTCGTCACCCGCTACGAGGACGTCAAGTTCGTCTCCGTGGACCCCCGGTTCAGCCGTCAGGCCGTCTACGGACGCTCCATCACCCGCCTCGCCCCCCACTTCATCCCCATGGAGGGCGCCGTCGGCTTCGCCGACCCGCCGGACCACACCCGCATGCGCCGGGTCGTCGCCCGCGCCTTCAGCGCCCGGGCCCTGCGCTCCCTGCGCGAACACGCCCAGGACGTCATGGACGGCCTGCTCGACCGCCTCGAACGGCACGGCCCGCCCGCCGACCTGATGGAGCTGGTCAACCGGCCCTTCCCGCTCGCCATGGTCAGCGAACTCATGGGCGTCCCCGACGGCGACCAGCCCCTGATGGCCACCTGGTCCGACGCCATCATCTCCGCCGGCGCGGGCCGCGAGGCCAGCGAGCGCGCCAAGGCCGACATGGCCCGCTACTTCACCGAACTCGTCGGCCGCAGCCACGGCACCGGCAAGGAGACCCTCGCCGCCGTCCTCGCCGACGCCGTCGACGAGGGCACCCTGGAGGAGCACGAGGCCGTCGGCCTCGCCGTCCTCATCCAGATCGGCGGCGCCCACGCCGTCCGCAACAACAGCGCCAACATGGTCTACGCCCTGCTCACCCACCCCGAGCACCTGGCCCGGCTGCGCGCCGAACCCGCCCTGCTCCCGCGGGCCGTCGACGAACTCCTGCGCTACATCCCGCACCGCAACGCGGTCGGCCTCTCCCGGATCGCCCTGGAGGACGTCGAGGTCGGCGGCGTCCGCATCGCCGAGGGCGACCCCGTCTACGTCTCGTACCTCACCGCCAACCGCGACCCCTCGGTCTTCCCCGACCCGGAGAAGCTGGACTTCGACCGCGGCTACAACCCGCACGTCGCCTTCGGTCACGGCCCGCACTACTGCCCGGGCTCCGCGCTCGCCCGCATCGAGTCCGAGATCCTCCTCGACTCCCTGTGGACCCGCTTCCCCGACCTGCGGCTCGCCGTCCCCGAGGACCGGATCCGCTGGCAGCGCGGCGCCCTGATCCGCGGCCCCGAGACCCTGCCCGTGACCTGGTGAGAGGAACCGCCGCCCCATGACCGCGACCGCCATCGGACGGGCCGGCGGCCTCATCGTGCCGCCCGGCCACGGCCGGACCCTGACCACAGCCGCCCAGCACGTCACCTTCAAGGTGACCGGCGAACACACCCCCACCGCCTCCACCTTCGAGGTCCTCGTCCCGCCCGGCTTCGACGTCGGCGCCCACGCCCACGGCCACAGCGAGGAGCTCTTCTACCTCCTGGAGGGAGAGCTCGACGTCCTCGCCTTCGAGCCGCTCGTGCGCACCCGCGACAGCTGGCGGGAGTGGGAGTCCGCCTCCGGACAGCGCGCCGTCCGGGCCACCGCCGGCACCCTGATCCTGGTGCCGCCCGGCTGCCCGCACGCCTTCGCCAACCCCACCGGCGAGCCCGCGCGCATGCTGTTCCAGGCCTCGCCCCCGCCCGACCACGAGCGCTACTTCGAGCAGCTCATGGAGATCCTCGGCTCCGGCGGCCCGGTCGACCACGAAGCCGTCGAGCGGCTCCGGGTCCGCTACGACATCGACCAGATCACCCCGCTCCGGCACGACGCCGGACGGCCGCAGGAGGCGGTCCCCGCGCCATGAACCCACCCGAGGGCCCTACCGGGCCGGTCCACGACTGGGTCCCGTCCCCGCTGCCCGGCACGGCCTTCGACCCGCTCCCGCACCGGCTCCTGCGCGAGGAGCCGGTCGCCCGGGTGCGCCTCCCGTACGGCGAGGGGCACGCCTGGCTCGTCACCCGCTACGAGGACGTCAGACTGGTCGCCGCCGACCCGCGGTTGAGCCGCGCCCGGACCGTCGGCCGGCCGATCACCAGCATGACCCCGCACACCCTCGCCCCGCCCGGCGGCGTCGGCCGGGCCGACCCGCCCGACCACACCCGGCTGCGCCGGCTGATCGCCCCCGCCTTCGGCCGCCGCCGGATGACCGCCCTGCGCGAGCACACCGAGCACATGGCCGAGACCCTCGCCCTGCGCACCCTGGAGACCGGACCGCCCGCCGACCTCGCCGAGAGCTTCGTCGGACCGCTGTCCGCCACCGTCATCGCCGAACTCCTCGGCGTCCCGGCCGCCGACCTCGACCGCGTCCAGACCTGGCGGGCCGGGCTCCTCCGCCACGACACCACCGCAGCCGAGGGCGAGGCGGTCAAGAAGGAGATCGCCGGCTACTTCGCCGACCTCGCCCGGCACCGGGCCGCGCACCCCGGCGACGACGTGGTCAGCGAACTCGCCGCCGCCCGCGGGGCCGGCGGGATCAGCACCCCGGAACTGGTGTCGCTGGCCGTCATGCTCACCCTCAACGGGCTGGACGCCGTCCGGAACATCGTCTCCACCATGGTGTACGTGCTCCTCACGCACCCCCGGCAGACGGCGAAGCTCCGCGCCGACCCCGGCGCTCCCGGCCGTCTCGCCCGGGCCGTCGACGAACTCCTCCGCTACATCCCGCAGCGCCACGGCGTCGGCATGCCCCGGGTCGCCACCGCCGACATCGAGGTCGGCGGGGTCACCATCGCCGAGGGGGAGGCGGTCCACGTCTTCTACCCGGCCGCCAACCGCGACCCCGCCGTGTACACCGACCCCGACCGCCTCGACCTCGACCGGGACGAGGCCCCGCACCTCGCCTTCGGCCACGGCGCGCACTACTGCGCGGGCGCCCAACTGGCCCGCGTGGAGGCCGAGGTGATGCTCGGCACCCTGCTCGCCCGGTTCCCCTCCCTCGCCCTCGCCGTCCCGCCCGAACGGATCGCCTGGCGCGCCGGATCGGTCAACCGGGGACCGGTGACCCTGCCCGTGACCTGGTAATCCGGTGGCGTGCGGACCCCGGCGGATGCTGAGGTGGCGGCCATGGACATCACCGCACTGCGCACCCTCTACGACCGCCAGCGCCGCATCGGCGCCCGCCCCGACGGCCCCGGCTGCCGCGTCGAACGCGAGGGCCTCGTCGTCCGCCACGCCGGACCGGAGTACGCCTGGAACGGCGTGCTGTGGTCCGGCCTCGGCCCGAAGGACGCCGACGCGGCGATCGCCGCCCAGATCGGCCACTTCCGCGCCGCCGGCCACTCCTTCGAATGGACGGTGTACGGCCACGACGGCCCGGCCGACCTCGCCGACCGGCTCCTCGCCGCCGGATTCACCGCCGAGGAGTCCGAGACCCTGATGGTCGCCGAGGCCGCCTCCCTGCCCGCCTCCGTGGACCTCCCGGACGGCGTGGAGCTGCACTCCGTCACCGACGAGGCCGGGGTGCGGATGATGGCCGAGGTCCACGAGAAGGCCTTCGGCACCGACAGCTCGCGCTACGTCAGCCGGATGCTCGACCAGCTCGCCGCCGCCCCCGACTCCGTGGCCGCGGTCGTCGCCCTCGCCGACGGCGTCCCCGTCAGCTCCGGCCGCCTCGACCTGCCCGAGGACTGCGACTTCGCGGGCCTGTACGGCGGCGGCACCGTCGCCGAGTGGCGCGGCAAGGGCCTCTACCGCGCCCTCGTCTTCCACCGCGCCCGCACGGCGATCGCCCGCGGCTACCGCTACGTCCAGGTCGACGCGGCGCCCACCAGCCGGCCCATCCTCAAGCGCCTGGGCTTCGCCGAGCTGACCACGATGACCCCGTACGTGTACGAGCTCTGAGCGGCCCCGGGGCCGTCAGCGCGTCCAGTGCGCCGGGCGCTCGAAGCCCTCGGGCAGACGGGTGGCGGTGTCGCCGCGGGCCGCGTTCAGCTGCGGCTGGGTGAGGAAGAGCGCGCCGGTCAGGTCCGCCCCCGACAGGTCGGCGCCCCGCAGGTCGGCGCCGATGAGGTCCGCCAGCGACAGGTCCGCCCCCGACAGGTCGGCGGCGATGAGCAGCGCCCCGCGCAGGTCCGCGCCGCGCAGCTTCGCCCCGCGCAGCCGGGCGCCGATCAGGTCGGCGCCGCGACGGCTCTTCGGCTTGCCGCCGACGGCAGCCCGCACCAGGGAGCTGCTCCGCAGGAGGAGCGGGTTCACCTCGGCCCGCACCGGGGCCACGTCCAGGCGCTCCAGCTCGGCGGGGGTGCCCTCGGTGAGCGCGGTCACCCGGGCGAGCGCCCGGTCGAGCTCGGCGTGGAGCCCGCGGGTCGCGGCCAGGGCGCGTGCCTCGGTCAGGTAGCGCAGCAGCTCGTGCAGCTGGCGCATCACCGGGAAGACCTCGTACATCTGCCGTGCGGTGTCCGGGGCCTCGCGCCAGGAGACGCCGCCGAAGGTCACCTGGGAGACCCGCTGCCCCGCGCCGAAGCAGTCGTACACCGTGCAGCCGGGGAAGCCGCTGTCGCGCAGCCGGGTGTGGATGCCGCAGCGGAAGTCCTCCTGGAGGTTGCGGCACGGGTCGCCCGAGGACTTGTTCACAGCGAAGTCGGCCGACTTGGCGAAGGGCAGGGCCACACAGCACAGCCCGAAGCAGTTCGCGCAGTCGCCGCGCAGCTCGGCCTGACGGGTCTGGGACACGGTGAAACGGCTTCCTTCGCTGGTGGGGGCGGACATCCCACCGTATCGCGCTGTCGGCGAACCCGGCTGCCGCGCCCGGACCCGCGTGGTCATGATCGGCGGCATGGCCCGGCACACCCGCACGTTCACGACGTACGACGGAACCGAACTCGCCTACCGGACGCACGGCGAGGGCGCCCCCCTGGTCGTCCTGCCCGGCGGGCCCATGCGCGACGCGGTCCACCTCGGCCCGGCGCCTTCACCCCCGAGGCCACCCGGAGGCCCTGCGCGCGGTGACCGCCCCGGTCCTCGTCCTCGCCGGCGGGCACGACGACCCGGGCGCCTTCCTCCGCCCGGTCGCGGCCTTCCTCGAATGGCGGAGCGGGTCCCGGACGCCCGGCTGGTCACGATCGGGGCCGGGCACCTGGTGCACCAGGCCCGGCCCCGCGAGTTCCTCGCCGTCCTGAGGGAGTTCGGCGTCTGACCGCCCGGCGTCAGGCGCCGCCCTCCGTGTCCGCGGACACGGCTCAGGCGCCGGCCTCCGCGTCCGCGGACACCGCCACGGACCGTGCCCAGCGGTAGTCCGCCTTGCCGCTGGGCGAGCGCTGGATCCGGTCGGCGAGCACCAGCTGGCGCGGCACCTTGTAGCCGGCCAGGCGGGTGCGGCAGTGGGCCTGGACTGCCGCCAGGTCCAGCGGGTCCGCCCCGGCGCGCAGCTGGACCACGGCGGCCACGTGGTTGCCCCACCGGGCGTCGGGCACTCCGGCGACCAGCGCGTCGTACACGTCCGGATGGGACTTGAGCGCCTGCTCGACCTCCTCCGGGTACACCTTCTCGCCGCCGGTGTTGATGCACTGCGACCCGCGGCCGAGGACGGTGACGATGCCCTCCTCGTCGACGGTGGCCATGTCGCCGAGGAGCACCCAGCGCTCCTCGCCCCTCCGGAAGAAGGTCTCGGCGGTCTTGGCGGGGTCGTTGTAATAGCCGAGCGGCACGTGGCCGCGCTGGGCGAGCCGGCCGATCTCGCCGACGCCGACCAGCTCGTGGGTGGCCGGGTCGACCACCTGGGTGCGCTCGTTGACGTGCAGCCGGAAGCCCTTCTCGGGGCCCGAGTCGTCGGTGGCCCGGCCATTGGAACCGGACTCCGAGGAGCCGAAGTTGTTGAGCAGCAGCACGTTCGGCGCGAGCGCCTGGAACTGGGCGCGGACCGTGTCGGACATGATGGCGCCCGAGGAGGAGAGGCTGAACAGCGCCGACAGGTCGGTGCCCTTGAGCGGTCCGTTGAGGGCGTCGATCAGCGGGCGCAGCATGGCGTCGCCGACCAGGGAGACGCTGGAGACCTTCTCCTTCTCGATGGTCCGCAGCACCTCCTCGGGCACGTACTTGCGGTGCACCACCACCCGCTGCCCGTAGTTGAAGGCGACGAACGAGGTGAGCGTCGAGGTGCCGTGCATCAGCGGGGGAGTCGGGAAGAAGGTGATCCCGGCGCCGCCCGCGGCGACCCGCTCGGCCAGTTCCTCGGGGCGCTTGACGGGCTCCCCCGAGGGGTCGCCGCCGAAGAGCCCCGCGAAGAACAGGTCCTCCTGGCGCCACATCACGCCCTTGGGCATGCCGGTGGTGCCGCCGGTGTAGATGATGAACAGGTCGTCGGCCGAGCGCGGTCCGAAGCCGCGCTCCGGCGAGGCGGCCGCCTCCGCCTCCGCGAACTCCACGCAGTCGAGCGCCGGCGCGCCCTCGGGCGGGGTCCCCACCCGCACGAGGTGCCGCAGCTTCTCCGTCTGCGGCTGCGCGGCCGCCACCCGCTCGGTGAACTCCGCGTCGAAGACGAGCGCGGCCAGGTCGGCGTCCCGGTAGAGGTAGACCAGCTCCTCCTCCACGTACCGGTAGTTGACGTTCACCGGCACGATCCGGGCCTTGAGGCAGGCGAGCACGGTCTGCAGGTACTCGATGCCGTTGTACAGGTGGATGCCGAGCTGTTCGCCGGGGCGCAGTCCCGCGTCGATCAGGTGGTGGGCGATGCGGTTGGCCGCGGCGTCGAGCCCGGCGTAGGTCAGCCGGCGCTCGGCACCGGTGCCGGGGTGGTCGACGTAGACCAGCGCCTCGCGGTCCGGGACCACGTCGACGACCGATTCGAACAGGTCGGCAAGGTTGTACTCCACCGTTCCTCCTGATCCTGGCCCGGACTGACCCGTCGGTCACTGGTCGGTCATCAGAGCACCGAAGGGCGGAGGGGGGAAGGGGTCGCGCAGAAGAATCTGACTGAGTGTCAGAAAACTATTGAACTGGACCCGTCACTCCTGCAACCTGTTCCAGAACTGGAGACGGGAGACGCCCATGGGCGGCAGCACCGAGCACCTCACCGTGCGGCGCGAAGGCGCCACGCTCGTACTCACCCTCAATCGGCCCGAGGCCAGGAACGCGCTCTCGCTGCCGATGCTGGTCGGCCTCTACGACGGCTGGCTGGAGGCCGACGCCGACGACACGATCCGCTCCGTCGTCCTCACCGGGGCCGGCGGCAGCTTCTGCGCCGGCATGGACCTCAAGGCGCTGGCCGGCAAGGGCATGGCGGGCGAGGCCTACCGGGACCGCATGACCGCGGACCCCGACCTGCACTGGAAGGCGATGCTGCGCCACCATCGCCCCCGCAAACCCGTGATCGCCGCCGTCGAGGGACCCTGCGTCGCGGGCGGCACCGAGATCCTGCAGGGCACCGACATCCGGGTCGCCGGCGCCTCCGCGACCTTCGGCCTCTTCGAGGTCCGCCGCGGCCTCTTCCCGATCGGCGGCTCCACCGTCCGGCTGCCCCGCCAGATCCCGCGCACCCACGCCCTGGAGATGCTCCTCACCGGCCGCCCCTACACGGCCGACGAGGCCCAGCGGATCGGCCTGGTGGGCCGCGTCGTCCCCGACGGCACGGCCCTCGACGCGGCCCTGGAGACCGCCGAGCGGATCAACGCCTGCGGGCCGCTGGCCGTCGAGGCGGTCAAGGCCTCCGTCTACGAGACCGCGGAGATGACCGAGGAGGAGGGCCTCGCGGCCGAACTGAAGCGCGGCTGGCCGATCTTCGCCACCGCGGACGCCAAGGAGGGGGCGAAGGCCTTCGCGGAGAAGCGCGCACCGGTGTACCGGCGGGAGTGACGCCGCAGCACGGTCCCGCAGCCACCCCGCGCCCCCACCCACCAAGGAGCCGCCCCATGACATCCGCCCCCGAGACGCTCTCGGCCCCCCCTGGTCGTCGAGTTCCCCTTCACCCGCTCCCTCGGACCCGTCCAGTCCGCCTTCCTCACCGGGCTGCGCGAGCGCACCCTGCTCGGCGTGCGCACCGAGGCGGGCCGGGTCCTCGTCCCGCCCGTCGAGTACGACCCCGAGACCGCCGCCGAACTGAGCGAACTCGTCGAACTCCCCACCACCGGCACCGTCACCACCTGGGCCTGGAACCCCGAGCCCCGCCCCGGACAGCCCCTCGCGACCCCCTTCGCCTGGGTGCTCGTCCGGCCCGACGGCGCCGACACGGCCCTCCTGCACGCCCTCGACGCGCCCGGCCCGGACGCCGTGCGCACCGGCATGCGGGTCCGGATCCGCTGGGCCGCCGAACGCGGCGGCGCGATCACCGACATCGCCTGCTTCGAACCGTACGAGGCCACGGACGCCCCCGAAGCCGCCGCGCCCCACGACGGCGGCTTCGCCGACCCCGTCACCGGCATCGTCGCCCACGCCCGCCTGGACTACACCTACAGCCCCGGCCGCGCCCAGACCCGCTACCTCCAGGGGCTCTCCGAACGCCGCACCGTCGGCGAACGCTGCCCCTCCTGCGCCAAGGTGTACGTCCCGCCCCGCGGCGCCTGCCCCACCTGCGGCGTCGCCACCACCGACCGGGTCGAGGTCGGCCCGCGCGGCACGGTCACCACGTACTGCATCGTCAACATCAAGGCGAAGAACCTCGACATCGAGGTCCCCTACGTCTACGCCCACATCGCGCTCGACGGCGCCGGGCTCGCCCTGCACGGCCGGATCGGCGGCATCCCCTACGACCAGGTCCGGATGGGCCTGCGGGTCGAACCCGTGTGGAGCGAGGGCGGCCGCTACCCCGACCACTACCGCCCCACCGGGGAGCCGGACGCCGACTACGACACGTACAAGGAGCTGCTGTGAGCCGAGAAGTGGCGATCGTCGCCTTCGCCCAGACCGACCACACCCGGCGCACCGACGAACTCTCCGAGGTCGAGATGGTGATGCCGGTCCTCCACGAGGTGCTGCGGCAGACCGGACTGAAGACCTCCGACATCGGCTTCACCTGCTCCGGCTCCTCCGACTACCTCGCCGGCCGCGCCTTCTCCTTCACCATGGCCCTGGACGGCGTCGGCGCCTGGCCCCCGATCTCCGAGTCGCACGTCGAGATGGACGGCGCCTGGGCCCTGTACGAGGCCTGGGTGAAGCTGCTCACCGGCGAGGCCGACACGGCACTCGTCTACTCCTACGGCAAGTCCTCGCCCGGCTCCGTCCGCGACGTCCTGACCCGCCAGCTCGACCCCTACTACGTGGCGCCCCTGTGGCCCGACTCCGTCGCCCTCGCCGCGCTCCAGGCACGCGCCCTGATCGACGCGGGCGACACCGACGAGCCGGCGCTCGCCCGGATCGCCGCCCGCAGCCGCCAGGACGCCGCCGCCAACCCGCACGCCCAGCTGCCCGGCGCCCGCCCCCAGGGCGAGCACGTCGTCGCACCGCTGCGCACCGGCGACTGCCCGCCCATCGGCGACGGCGCCGCCGCCGTGATCCTCGCCGCCGGCGACCGGGCCCGCGAACTCTGTGCCCGGCCCGCCTGGATCACCGGCATGGACCACCGCATCGAGGCCCACTCCCTCGGGGTGCGCGACCTCACGGACTCGCCCTCCACCCGGCTCGCCGCCGAACGCGCGGGAGCCTTCGAGCGGCCCGTCGACACCGCCGAGCTCCACGCGCCCTTCACCTCCCAGGAGGTCGTCCTGCGCAAGGCCCTCGGCCTCGGCGACGACGTCCGGGTCAACCCCTCCGGCGGGGCGCTCGCCGCCAACCCGGTGATGGCCGCGGGGCTCATCCGGATCGGCGAGGCCGCCGCCCGCATCCACCGCGGCACCTCCGACCGCGCCCTGGCCCACGCCACCTCCGGGCCCTGCCTCCAGCAGAACCTGGTCGCCGTCCTGGAAGGGGACTCGCATGAGTAAAGAGCCCGTCGCGATCGTCGGCATCGGCCAGACCAAGCACGTCGCCGCCCGCCAGGACGTCTCCATGGCCGGACTGGTCCGCGAGGCGGCCCTGCGCGCCCTGGAGGACGCCGAGCTGACCTGGGCCGACATCGACGCGGTCGTCATCGGCAAGGCCCCGGACTTCTTCGAGGGCGTGATGATGCCGGAGCTGTACCTCGCCGACGCCCTCGGCGCCGTCGGCAAGCCGATGATCCGCGTGCACACCGCGGGTTCGGTAGGAGGCTCCACCGCGCTCGTCGCCGCCAACCTGGTGGCCGCCCGCGTCCACGGCACCGTCCTGACCCTGGCCTTCGAGAAGCAGTCCGAGTCGAACGCCATGTGGGGCCTCTCCCTCCCCGTCCCCTTCCAGCAGCCGCTGCTCGCCGGGGCGGGCGGCTTCTTCGCCCCGCACGTGCGCGCCTACATGCGCCGCACCGGCGCCCCCGACGCGATCGGCTCCCTCGTCGCGTACAAGGACCGCCGCAACGCGCTCAAGAACCCGTACGCGCACCTCCACGAGCACGACATCACCCTGGAGAAGGTCCAGGCGTCCCCCATGCTGTGGGACCCGATCCGCTACTCGGAGACCTGCCCCTCCTCCGACGGCGCCTGCGCCATGGTCCTCACCGACCGGGCGGGCGCGGCCCGTTCGCCCCGCCCGCCGGCCTGGATGCACGGCGGCGCCATGCGCAGCGAGCCGACCCTCTTCGCGGGCAAGGACTTCGTCTCCCCGCAGGCCGGCCGGGACTGCGCGGCCGACGTCTACCGGCAGGCGGGCGTCACCGACCCGCGCCGCCAGATCGACGCGGTCGAGATGTACGTCCCCTTCTCCTGGTACGAGCCGATGTGGCTGGAGAACCTGGGCTTCGCCGAAGAGGGCGAGGGCTGGAAGCTCACCGAGGCCGGCGTCACCGAACTGGACGGCGACCTCCCGGTGAACCCGTCCGGCGGAGTCCTCTCCACCAACCCCATCGGCGCGTCCGGCATGATCCGCTTCGCCGAGGCCGCCCTCCAGGTCCGCGGCCAGGCCGGAGAACACCAGGTCGACGGGGCGCGCACGGCCATGGGACACGCGTACGGAGGAGGCGCCCAGTTCTTCGCGATGTGGCTGGTGGGCTCGGAGCCGCCCACGACCTGAGCGCCCGGCGCGAGGCACTCCGCTCCCCGCCCTAGGCTGGTGATCATGAGTGCAGAGCGCGACCTGACCCGGCTCGTCGCCGGGATGCGACCGGAGCTCCACCCCGGCCGCTACGTCTTCACCACCGTCGACGGCCCCGTCCCCGAGGGCATCTCCCCGGTCGCGACCGTCGCCGAACGGGAGGGGCTGACGATGGTCGTACGCCAGGAGGACGCCGACGCGGCCTCGCTGGCGTACGACTACGTGGCGGGCTGGATCACCCTGCGCGTCCACTCGGCGCTGGACGCGGTCGGCCTGACGGCGGCGGTGGCGCGCGAGCTGGCCGGGGCCGGTCTGAGCTGCAACGTGGTGGCGGGCTTCCACCACGATCACCTGTTCGTGGAACACGCCCGGGCGGAACAGGCATTGGCCACCCTGAACGCCCTGTCGGCGCGGGCGTCCGGCGCGTTCACATGATCCGCACAATCTTTTTCCCCGAGGGTGCATCCGGGCGTACGCTGGGGCTTTCGCGGGGCCACAGCCCAGGCCGCATCCCTCGTGCGCCGGGTATGCGCCCCCGGCGTGGGGGTGGACGATGGCAGGACACACCGGCAGGACCGGGGCCCGCGGCTTCGGCATGTTCGAGCGCGAGGCCGAACTGGCGGCGGCAGAGGAGGCCCTGAACCTGCTGACCGGGCAGGGCGATCTCACCACGGGCGCAACCCTGCGCCTCGTACGGCCTGCGGCCGGCGACGGCGGGGAGGGGTCCGGGGGCGGAGCGGGGGTGGAGGTGTCCGGACGTGGGGGCGCCCGTAACGCGCGAAGCGAAGTGAAGGTCGCAGTCCGGACACCTCCACCCCCGCGGAGCCCCCGGACCCCGCTGTCGACCCCCGACCCCACCCACCCGGGCAACACCACCCAGCCCGGCAGCCCCACCCCGCCCACGCACCCCCGCCGAGGCGGCGTCCTGGCCTACGCGGCCCCCGCGGGCCTGGGCAAGACCACCCTCCTGGCCGAGGTCCGCCGCCGCGCCGCCGCCAAGGGCTGCACCGTCCTCTCCGCCCGCGGCGGCGACCAGGAACAGCGGGTCGCCTTCCACGTGGCCCGCCAGCTCCTCCAGCCACAGCTCGCCGCCGCCTCCCGCACGGAGCTGGCCGAGCGTCTGGGCGGCTGGTACGACATCGTCGGCCCCGCCCTCGGCCTGTGCACCGCCGCCGAGGGCTCCCCGCCGGACCCGCAGGGCCTGCGCGACGGCCTCGACTGGGTCCTCACCCACCTCGCGATCCGCCGCGCCCCGCTCGTCGTCGTCCTCGACGACGCCCACTGGGCCGACCCCGAGTCCCTCGGCTGGCTCTCCGCCTTCGCGCCCCGCGCCGAAGACCTCCCCATGCTGCTGGTCGTCGCCTACCGACCCGACGAACTCCCCGAGTCGGGAGCCGAGTTCACCGGCCGCCGCTCCGGCCAGCGCCCCCTCGGCCTGGAGCCGCTGACCTCCGAGGCCATCGCGAGCCTGGTCCGCGCCCAGGTCGGCGACCACGCCGACGACGCCTTCTGCCAGGAGTGCTGGGCCGTCACCAACGGCAACCCCTTCGAGGCGGTCGAGCTCGCCGCGAGGGTCCGCGACCGGGGCCTGGAGCCCACCGCGGACCGCGCCCACGCCCTGCGGGACCTCGCCGCGGCCGTCAAGGGCAGCGGCCTCATCGCCCAGATCGAGAGCTTCGGCACCTCCACCGTCCGCCTCGCCTGGGCCTGTGCGGTCCTCGGCACCGAGATCTCCCCGCAACTCGCGGGCGCCGTGGCGGGCCTGGGCGGCGAGGAGGTCGCCCGCTGCGCCGAACGCCTCCGCCAGGCCCGCGTACTCGCCCCGGCCGCCGCGGCCGCCTCGTCGGCCCCCGAGGGTCCGCAGGCTCCGCGGGCCCCGCGCATCCAGTCCGTGGCCGAGGACGAACCCGCGCCCGACACCCTGGAGTTCGTCCACCCCCTGATCGCCACCGCCGTCTACGACGCCATCCCCGCGGCCACCCGCGTCGCCCTGCACGGCCAGGCCGCCTGGTGCGTCGTCGACGCGGGACTCGGCTCGACGGCGGCAGCCCGCCACCTCGTCGAGACCCATCCCGAGAGCGACCCCTGGGTCGTGCAGCACCTGCGCGCCGCCGCCCAGGAGACGCTGCGGGCCGGCGCCCCCGACACCGCACGCCGCTACCTCGCCCGGGCCCTGCGCGAACCCCCGGACCACGACGAGCGCGCCGCCGTCCTCTTCGAACTGGGCTGCGCCTCCCTGCTCACCGAGCCCGCCACCACCGTCAACCACCTGCGCGCCGCCCTGGAGGAGCCGGTCGCCGACTCGGCGCTGCGGCACGGCATCGTCTACCGGCTCTCCCAGGTCCTCGCCCACAGCGACCGGCTCGTCGAGGCCTCCGAGCTCCTCGGCCGCGAGTCCCGGCTCACCACCGACGCCCGCAGCCGGCTGCGGATGCAGTCCGAGAAGTTCATGTGGGACGCCTTCCGCGCCGACGAACCGGACTCGCCCGCCCGCTCCCGCCGCCTCGCCCGGCTCGCCGACCGGCTCACCGGGCGCGATCTCACCGAGCGGTACGTCATCGGCCTGCGCGCCTGGGACGCCACCCTGCGCGCCGAACCCTCCGGCACGGCCGTCGGCCACGCCGAGCGGGCCCTGGAGGGCGGCCTCAGCTGGGCGGACGAGAGCCGCGGCTTCGAGGTGCCGGTCCTCGTCGCCCTCACCTTCCTCTACGCCGACCGCCCGGGCCGTGCCGAGGAGCTGTTCGCCGCCGGCACCGCCGAGTTCGAACGCCAGGGCTGGCGCGGCGCCCACCTTTCCTTCGCGTACACGCTCCTCGGCTACATCCGCTACCGCCGCGGCCGGCTCGTCGAGGCGGAGGACTTCGTCCGCGCCGGACTGCGGCTCGCCGAGCGCGTCGGCCCCCGCACCCCGGCCGAGTGGTACGCCGTGGGCGTGATGATCGAGGTGCTGCTCGCCCGGGGCCGCACCGAGGAGGCCGAGCGGGTCGCCCGCGCCCACGACTTCGGGGAGCCCTTCCCCGCCGCCGTCACCTTCCCCGACTCCCAGACCGTCCACGCCGAACTGCTCCTCGCCACCGGCCGCACCGAAGAGGCCGCCGCCGAGCTCGAAGCCGTCGGCCGCCGCCTCGACCCGCGCGGGATGCGCAACCCGGCCTGGTGCCCCTGGCAGCTGCACCTCGCCCTCGCCGAGGCCTGCGAGACCCCCGCGCGGGCCCGCGAGACCGCCCTCGCGGCCGTCGCCCGGGCCCGCCAGTACGGCGCGCCCTCCGCGATCGGCCAGGCGCTCCGCGTCACCGCCGAGGTCTCCGCCGACACCGACCGGGTCAAGCTCCTGGAGGAGTCCGTCGACTGGCTGGAGCGCTCGCCCGCCGCGTACGAGCTGGCCCGCTCCCTGGTCGCCCTGGGGGCCGCGCTGCGCCGCGCCGACGGCCTCGTCGACGACGCCAGGGCCGAGCTCGCCGCCGCCGGGCTGCGCCCCCGTACGCTCCATCCCACGGGCACCGACACGCTGACCGTCCGCGAGCGCGCCGCCGCCGAGCTGACCGCCCGCGGCGAGGACCCGGCCGCCGTCCTGGGCGTGGACCAGGCCACCGTCACCCGGCTGCTCTCGGCCGTCTACCGCAAGCTCGGCACCGACCCCGCGGGCCTCGCCCAGGCCCTGACCAGTGGCAGACCGTGAGGCCGCCCCGGCGCGCCGCACCGCGCGCCGGGACACGTACCATGGCGGTATGTCCTTCCTCCGCCGCCGCAGCGCCGCCACACCCGCTGGCCCGGACTTCGACGTCCTCGCCATGGACCCGGGGGACTGGCCCGGCAATCTCGGCGCCGGTCTGCTCCCGGCCCCCGACGGCACCTGCCAGGGCGTGTTCCTGCGCTACGACCTGTTCGGCGGCCGCGGACCCGCGATGATCATCGGTAACCTCCCGGAGGGCTCCCCGGCGCGCGAGCTCGCCGACGGGCAGATCCCCTTCGAGGTGGCCCAGCTGCTCGCCGCCCTGGAGAACGAGGAGCCGGTCGACGTCCTCGACGTCGAGGACGTCCCCGTCATGCAGGGGGACAACCTGCTGATCGTGCGCCGTCTGAAGCTCTCCGAGAGCCGGATCTCCTGCGTGCAGTTCGACCGCAGCGACAACGTCCTGGTGACCATCGCCAGTTGGGACCGGCCCATCACCGACGACCTGTACGCGCTGCTCAAGCCGCTGCCCGCCGAGCTGTTCCAGCAGGGCTGACGGAGAGGCCGGGGGCCGATGAGCGCACGCGTCGACAGCTGGATCTGGGCGGTCCGGCTCACCAAGACCCGCTCCCAGGCCGCCGCGGCCTGCCGGGCCGGACACGTCAAGGTCAACGGGGAGCGGGCCAAGCCCGCCCAGCCGGTGAAGCCGGGCGACGAGGTGCGGCTCGTGCACGGCGGCCGGCAGCGGATCGTCGAGGTGAAGCAGCTGCTCACCAAGCGCGTCGGCCCGCCGGCGGCCGCCGAGGCGTACGTGGACAACAGTCCGCCCCCGCCGCCGCGCGAGGAGGTGGCCGTCGCGGCCGTCCGCGACCGCGGGGCCGGCCGCCCCACCAAGCGCGACCGCCGCGAACTCGACCAGCTGCGCGGCCTGCGGCCGTGACCTGAACGGGACCGCCCCCGGACCACCGGGGGCGGTCCCGTCGTCTCCGCCTCAGCCCACCGGCGAGCCGAAGGCGGCGGAGAGCCGGGCGGCCGAGGTGCCCAGCCCCCGCGGCCCGCGGAGCGGCGGGGTCCCGCTGCCGGAGCGGACGTCCTCCGCTCCGTACCGCCGTACGTTCCGGTGCCAGTGGAGCACGCCGGCCCAGCCAGTCCTCCAGCTCGCGCAGATACGCCTCGAAGGCCGCCCGGCCCTCGGCGTCGAGCCCGAAGTCCGCGTAGAGCAGCGGTACTTCGCGCTCCTTGAGGTGCTCGTACTGGCGCAGCCGCCCGCGCATCAGGTCGTCGACGATCGTGACCGCGGCCGGGTAGTCGCAGTCGAAGAACTTCTGCACCACCAGCAGCAGGTTGTGCACCTCGCCCTCGACCTCGATCTCCTTCTGGTAGGAGAAGAGGTCGTTGACGAGCGCCCCGTAGTCGGCGACCGCGTTCTCCAGCGCACGCACGGTGCCGGTCCGGAAGACCTCCGGCGGCAGCGCCCGGCGGTGTCCCAGCCGGGCCAGCAGCATCGTCAGCTCCGAGCCGAAGGTGGTCCGGCGCATCTCGATGTAGTCGACCGGGTCGGGCACCCGGTGCTGGACCGTGTTGTGCAGCTCCCACAGCCAGCTGTCCAGCATCGCGTCGAGGGCGCCGCGCAGCTCGGCCCGCGCGGACGGATCCATCGGGGCGGCGGTGTCGGCCCACAGCCCGGCGAGCGAACGTTCCAGCGCGTTGAACACCGGCAGCGCGCGGACGCCCGGATCCTCCAGCGGCATCAGGGACTTGAGGCGGTCGGTCTGCTCCTTGGCGGCGACGAGGTCGCGCGAGCGGCCGAAGACGAGGGGGTAGTAGTCGTCGGCGTAGGTGCCCCAGGTCAGCCACCGGGTGCTGGTC
This sequence comes from Streptomyces showdoensis, assembly GCF_039535475.1. Lineage (NCBI taxonomy): Bacteria > Bacillati > Actinomycetota > Actinomycetes > Kitasatosporales > Streptomycetaceae > Streptomyces > Streptomyces showdoensis. The sequence goes on from NZ_BAAAXG010000011.1 coordinate 100,366, forward strand.
TCCAGCTCCTCCGGCGTGGCGTCGGGGTCGAGCCCGGCCGCGCACAGCGCGAAGTCGAAGCCCTCCATCATCGGCCGGTCCCACAGGCCGTCCAGCAGCCCCACCCGCTCCGCCCACTCCTCCGAACGCCGCTTGGCCTCCTGGTGGTGCGGGTTGACGGTCACCGGGTACGGCAGGTCGAACTCGGGCAGCAGCGAGGGCCCGACCGGCTGGTACGGCGCATGGGTGAGCGCGCGCAGCCGGCTCGCCGCCGGGCGGCCGAACAGGGTGCGGACGTCCCTGACGGAGCCGCCGGTCCCGCCGCCCGCCACCGGCGGCCCGCCGCTCACCAGGCCCTCGTTCATGTACCGGCTGGAGCGCAGGTGCCACTCGTGCCCGCCGGACTGCCAGTCCTGCAGCCCCTTGGTGTACGCGCCGATGGCCGCGGCCTCCTCGGGGCCGAGCCCCTGCTCCAGGCAGAGCGCGGGCACTTCGGTGAGCGCCGTGTTCTCGAACTGGTGCAGCCGCGAGGTCAGGAGGTCGTTGACCGCGTCCGCGGCCTCCTGCGTCGTGCAGCCGAGGAACTTCTCCAGGACGAGCACGCCGTTGCTGTTCTCGCCCTCGTCCTCCACCTCGCGCTGGTACGAGAAGAGGTCGTTGCGCAGGTGCACCGCGTCGGAGAAGGCGTCCCGCAGCACCCGCAGCGGCCGGGAGTACGCCACCTGCGCCGGGACCTCGGCGCCCGCCGCGTACTCGACGAGCCCCGCCGACCAGGGCGCGCCGCCCACCTTGCGGCGCATCTCGATGTACTCGACGGGGTTGGCGATCCGCCCCTCGTCGATGTTGTCGAGCTCCCACAGGGACTCGTACAGCAGGTGCTCGGTCGCCTCGGCGAACCGCACCCGCCAGGCCTCCGACATCGCCGGGACGGTCCGCCGCCACAGGTCGGCGAGCCCGGCCTCGACCGGGTTGGAGGGCGAGGGCATGCCCGTGGCGGGGTCCGCCGGCATGAACCACGGGAGCCGGTCGAGGTAGGCCTTGGCGCCCGCCCGGTCGGGGGAGCGCTTGAAGAGCTCCAGGAAGTGGTCGTCGAAGAAGAAGACCCACGTGTACCAGTCGGTGACGAGGGAGAGCGCGTCCTCGTCGCAGTCCGGATGGGTGTAGGAGCACAGCAGCGCGTAGTCGTGGGACTGGAGGTCCGCCTCCTCCCAGACCCCGGAGCCCTCCAGCATCCCCATCCGCCGGGCCCAGTCCCGCGTGTGGGTGCGGGCCGCCTCCAGATGGGGATTGAGCCGCGCCGGATACGGGACATAGAAATCCGGCAGAACGAAGGGCTGAGCCATGCCAGGGAGGCCTTTCGATGAGCGGGGGCTGTCGTCCGGCCGAGCATTCCCTCTCGGCCCCCGCGTTCACGCGAACACCGGAATAGTCATATGAACGGCAATGGGTGCCGGTCGGGCCGCCGCCCGGCCGGCACCCCCGCGGTGCGCCGCTCCCGGAGCCGTCAGGCCCGGGAAATCCGCACGTCAGCGGCCTTCACGAAGGCCACCCGATGCCCGAACTGGATCTCGTAGTACTCCTCCTGGCCGCGCACGACCGTGTGCCCCGTGGGATCGAACGTCGGAGCGAAGAAGTACTCGCCCGGGGTGCGGCCGCCCACCACGTACCGCTGCCCGGCGAGCAGCCTGTACGGCAGCGGGGACACCGCCTGCACCGGCACGCCCGCCGGATACGCCGAGGCCTCCGGATAGGCCCGCCCGTACACCGGCACCGAGGCCAGCCCCTCCTTCGGCGTCAGCACCACGCCCCGCGCGTTCACCGCCGTCCGCCGCTCCTTCGGATCGTGGAACCACGCCTTCTGCCCCAGGTACCAGATCGCCGTCCACTCGCCCTGGCGCTCGGCGACGGCGAAGCTCTGGCCCGTCGACGCCCGCGCACCCGTGTCGTTGACCCCGTCGGTCGAGTCCTGCCCACCCGGCCGCAGACCGATGTCCTTCACCAGCGGCGCGTCGGCGCTCGGCGCGGTGTACAGGCGCACGGCCCCGCTCCCGTGGGGCGCACACGCCACCCCGGCCGTCACGCACCCCGTGTACACCGGCTGGTTCGCCGCGTACTCCGGACGGATCGTCACCACCCCCGCGTCCGCGCCCGCGCTCGGCGTGATCGGCCGGCCGAGCAGCCGGAAGTAGTGCGCCCAGTCCCAGTAGGGGCCGGGGTCGGTGTGCATCCCGCGGATCGACGAGGTCACCGTGCCCGGCACGGTGTCGTGGCCCAGGACGTGCTGCCGGTCCAGCGGGATGCCGTACCGCTTCGCCAGGTACCGCACCAGCCGCGCGGAGCTGCGGTACATCGCCTCCGTGTACCAGGAGTCCGGCGAGGTGAGGAAGCCCTCGTGCTCCAGCCCCACCGACTTGGCGTTCACGAACCAGTTGCCCGCGTGCCAGCCCACGTCCTTCAGCGCCAGGTGCTGCGCCACGTGCCCGTCCGAGGAACGCAGCGAGTACTGCCACGAGACGTACGTCGGGTCCTGCACCAGCTTCAGCGTGGTGTCCCAGCTCGCCTCGGTGTCGTGGATCACGATGTAGTCGATCGACTGCGAGGACGGCCGGTCCCCCAGGTCGTGGTTGCCGTAGTCGCCGTCCCCGAACTCCGCGTACGGCGCCGGGATCCACTCGCACGCCACCGAACGCGGGCACTCCACCGGGCCCCGCGCGGGCGCGCGCAGCCCGAGCGCGGCGACCTGACCGGTGGCCGGTGCGACCGACGGCTCGGCCGCCAGGGTCACCACCTGGCCGCTGTCCGTCGTCCGCGACTCGCCGGTGCGGATCACCTCGAACACGTCGTCCGCGTACGTCGCCGCCGTCGCCGAGTCGTCGGCGCCAGAGTAGCGCGCCACCGCCCCGTACCAGTCGGCCGGATCGGCGCTCGTCGGCAGGCCCGCCCCGCGCTGCGCCGCGGCCAGCAGGGCCGCACCGCCCTCGATGTTCGCCGCCGTGACGGTCCGCAGCTCGTCCGCGGACCGTCCGGACAGCTCCGCCGCCCGCTCCAGGGTCCGCAGCCTCGGCGGCAGCTCCGCCGCCGCCGGGGGCGGCGCCCCGGGTCCGACCCGGGGTGCCCGCGCGTCGTCGCCGCGCGCGTCCTCCGCGCCGTCCGAGTGGTGCGGCGCCTCGGCCAGCGCGGTCGCCGCGTCCGTCAGGTGCATCGGGCCGTAGCCGCCGGTCACGCTCGGCGCGCCGCCGTGGGCGTCCCAGCGCGACTGGAGGTACGACACGCCGAGCAGCACGCTCTGCGGCACGCCGTACCGCTCGGCCGCCGCGGCGAACTGGCGCTGCAGGGAACCCGCCGCGGGCTCCTCGGCGGTCGCGGACGGCGCGGCGGACAGCAGGGGAAGGAGCAGGACGGCCGGAGCGGCACGTCTGAGGAACGCGGAACGGAGCAAGGCAGCCTCCAGCGACGAGGGGGAGAACAGGGGCCGTGCGGTACCGAACCCGTACAGGGGTAGCGGCTTCCGGAGCATCCGTCAATCACCCGTGAGCCACGGCGATTTCCCACGTCAGAGCGGCTGGAGCGGCGGCGGGGCGGAGTTTCGCGCGGGCGGCCCGCCCGCCTGCGGCGCGTCAGTGGAGTGGACCAATGAGCGGCCCTCCGCCACCGCCCGGACGCCGGAGCGCGCCGCCCGCCCGGTGTGTCGGCACCGGGCGCACGGCGCGCCACCCCCGTCCCGCGTCGGAACCCCTCAGCGCGTCCCGACCGCCGCGCGCACGGCCCGCCGTGCCATGGCGCAGTCGTCGTGCAGCCGCCGCAGCAGCAGCCGCTGTTCCTCACCCGGCGAGACCGCCCCGGCGGGCACCGGGACCGAGCCGGCCGGCGGCGCCTCCCGGATCGTGCGCTGCACCGCCGTCTCGTACGTACGGATCTCACGGGTCAGCACGATCATCAGGTTCACCAGGAAGGCGTCCCGGGAGGCCGTGCCCGCCTGCTGCGCCAGCTGGCTGATCTGACGCCGCGCCAGCGGGGCGTCCCCGAGGACCGCCCACAGCGTCGCCAGGTCGTACCCGGGCAGGTACCAGCCCGCGTGCTCCCAGTCCACGAAGACCGGTCCGGCGGGGGAGAGCAGGATGTTGGAGAGCAGGGCGTCGCCGTGGCAGAACTGCCCCATGCCCTGGCGGCCGCCCGCCTGGGCCAGTCCGTGCAACAGCTTCTGCAGGTCGTCGCGGTCACGGTCGGTGAAGAGGCCCAGTTCGTGGAAGCGGGCGATCCGCGCCCCGTAGTCGAGCGGGGCCTCGAAGGTCCCGGCCGGCGGACGCCAGGCGTTGAGCCGGGCGACCGCTCCGAGCGCGGCCCGTACGTCCGCGCGGGGCGGAGCCTCGGCGGGGTGGCGGGTCAGCGCCGCCGCCCGTCCGGGCATCCGCTCGATCACCAGCGTGCAGTTCTCCGGGTCCGCGGCGATCAGCCGCGGCGCGCGCACCGGGGGACGGTGCCGGACGAAGGTGCGGTAGGCCGCTATCTCGTGCCGGAACCGCTCGACCCACGCGGGGGAGTGGTCCAGTAAACACTTCGCGACCGCCGTGGCGCGCCCGGTGGTCCCGACGATCAGCACGGAACGGCCGCTGCGGCGCAGCACCTGGACCGGGTTGAACTCGGGGCAGATCCGGTGCACGGACGCGATCGCCATGCGGAGCTGCGCGCCCTGGGGGCCGGACAGGTCGATTCTCCCGCTGGGCTGCTGGACGGTGCTGCCCGCCCAGCGCCTCGGCCGCGCCGCTCCCTGCGGAACGGGGGCGAGGTACGGTCCGGAACCGGCCGGGACGGTGCGGTGGAGCGGCCGGGGCGGGGCGGTCACGGAGGACGATGCTGTGTACATGGAGGAGACAGATCCCTTCGTGCGCCGACGAGTTGCGTGCGTCGCCCCGCCCGCCCGAACGGTCCGCACCCTGGGGAAAATGTGGGCCGGTCGAGGGGGTGGGGTGGCGCGTTCCTACCTGACACCCGGGCGCGGGTGGCGGAACATCGGGCGCACCCTGGCGAACCCTGGCGAATAGTCGCCAGCCCTATGACAGGGGGTTACTGTCAACTCAGCCGAGAACCTGGGGGCTTAGACGTGACCGGACAGACCAACACCCGCCTGGCGGACCTCTTCGGCCTCGCCGGCTGGTCCAAGGGCGAACTCGCGAGACTCGTGAACCGGCAGGCGGCGGCCATGGGCCACCCCCAGCTGTCGACCGACACCTCGCGGGTGCGGCGCTGGATCGACATGGGGGAGACCCCGCGCGATCCCGTGCCCCGGGTGCTGGCAGCGCTGTTCACCGAGCGACTCGGCCGTGTCGTGACCATCGAGGACCTCGGGTTCGTACGACACGGGCGCGCCGGGAAGAGGCGGGACGTCAGGAACGACGACAACCCTGACGGGCTGCCCTGGGCGCCCGAGCGTACGGCAGCGGTCCTCACCGAATTCACGGGAATGGACCTCATGCTCAACCGACGCGGCCTGGTGGGCGCGGGTGCCGCGCTCGCCGCCGGCTCCGTACTCAGCAACGCCATGCAGGACTGGCTCCACACCGACCCCGCACGACCCGGCGCCACCCCCCGCGCCATCGATCCGCTCCATGCCGACCCCGCCGGGTTCGACCGCTACGAGGCCGCCCCCATCGGGTCGGAGGAGATCGACGCGCTGGAGCGGTCCGTGGAGGTCTTCCGCGCCTGGGACGCCTCCCGGGGCGGCGGCCTCCAGCGCAAGGCGGTGGTGGGCCAGCTCAACGAGGTGGGCGGCATGCTCGCCTACCGCCACCCCGACCACCTCCACCGGCGCCTGTGGGGCGTCGCCGCCAACCTGGCCGTCCTGGCCGGCTGGATGTCCCACGACGTGGGCCTGGAGCCCACCGCCCAGAAGTACTTCGTGATCGCCGCGCACGCGGCCCGCGAGGGCGGCGACCGGCCGCGGGCCGGCGAGGCGCTCTCCCGCGCCGCCCGGCAGATGGTCCACCTGGGCCGTCCCGACGACGCCCTCGATCTGATGAAGCTGGCCAAGTCGGGTTCGGGGGAGCGGGTGCTGCCCCGGACGCAGGCCATGTTCCACACCATCGAGGCCTGGGCGCAGGCGTCGATGGGCCGCGGCCAGGCCATGCGCCGCACCCTCGGCGAGGCCGAGGACCTCTTCGTCTCCGACCGGGGCGAGGAGAAGCCGAGCTGGATGCAGAACTTCGACGAGGCCGATCTGCACGGCATGCAGGCGCTCGCCTACCGCACCCTGGCCGAGCACGACCCGGCCGCCGCGGTCCCGGCGCAGCGCCACGCGAAGATGGCACTCGAACTGCGCCGCAACGGCCACGACCGGTCGAAGCTCTTCGACCACATCTCGCTCGCCTCGGCCTGCTTCATCGCCGACGACCCGGAGCAGGCGGACCGCTACGCCCGTCTCGCCCTGGTGTCGATGGGGGAGACCTCCTCGCACCGCACCTGGGACCGGCTGCGCGAGATGTACCGGCTGACCGGCCAGTACGCGGGGTACACGAAGATCGAGGACCTGCGCGAGGAGATCGAGACCGCGCTGCCGAAGGCGCCGTCGAACCGCCCCCGGACCGGGGAGGCGTGAGGCGCCGGACCGAGGGGGAGCCCCGGAAGCACGGGGACGCCCGGACGATCACGGAAGGCCGGACCGTCAGGGACGGCCGGGACGCCCGGACGATCCGGGAAGGCGGGGCGGCCCGGGAACTCCGGGAGTACGGGGAGGGAGCACGCCGGACCTCGACGGCCTGCTCCTGACGCCCGCGCGCGCCCTCAGGGGCGGGAACGGGCGCGTGCGTCCGGGGCGGGGGCGGCACGGTCCGCCGTACGGCCCCGCCGGCCGGCTCCGGCTACTCGCCGACCCGGACCACCATCACGCAGGCGTCGTCCTCGCGCGGCCCCTCGCCGAACTCCTCCACCACCGCCCGGACGCAGTCCTGCGCGTCGCGCGCCCCGGCCAGCCGGGGGGCGAGGGCGAGCAGTCGCCGCGTGCCGCCGTCGTCGTCCAGGGCGCCGGCCGTGCGGGTCAGCCCGTCGGTGTGCAGCAGCAGCAGGTCGCCGGGGAGCAGCCGGGTCTCGGCCTCCTCGTACGCCGCGCCGGTCGTCGCGCCGAGGAGCACGCCCTCGGGCCGGGCCAGGGTGCGCACCGCCCCGCCGCGGAACAGCAGCGGGGCGGGGTGCCCGGCCTGGGCCCAGGTGAGGACCTGGGACGCGGGGTCGTAGCGGCAGCACATCGCGCTGCCGAGGGCGGGCTGGACGGAGGTCTCCAGGAGCTGGTTCAGGTGCCCCATCAGGGCACCGGGCCGGATCCCGGCCACCGCCATGCCGCGCAGCGCGCCGAGGAGCATGGCCATCGAGGAGGTCGCGGCGACGCCGTGCCCGGTCAGGTCGCCGACCGTCAGCAGCGCGTCGCCGTCCGGGAGCGCGAGGGCGTCGTACCAGTCGCCGCCGATGAGTCCGGTGGACGCGGCCGGCAGGTAGTGCCCGGCAACGTCGAGCGGGGCGGGCCCGTCGTGGGCGAAGCGGAGCGAACCGCGCCAGGGCGGCAGCACGGCCTCCTGGAGCTCGACGGCGACCCGGCGCTCGGTGTGCTCGATCTGCCGGTGCCGCTGGAGGCTGTCGCGGCTCTCGCGGACCGCGCGCTCGCTGCGCCGCAGCTCGCTGACGTCCCGCAGGACGGCCCACATCGAGGCCGTGCACCCGTCGGAGTCGAGGACGGGCTCGCCCGTCATGTGGACCGTGCGGACCCGGCCGTCGCTGCGGACGACCCGGAACTCGCCGTCGATGGGCTTCCCGTCGATCAGGCAGTCCGTCACCATCGCCTGGAGCAGCGGCTGGTCCTCGGCGAAGACCAGCGAGGGCAGCTCGTCGAGCGACAGCGGGCCGCTCTCCTGGGGGCGCCCGAAGATCTGGAACAGCTCCTCGGACCAGTGCACCTCGTCGGTGAGCAGGTCCCACTCGGCGCTGCCGACCCGGGAGAGGAGCGAGCCGGTGGCGCGGGGGGCCGGCGCCGCGTAGGCGGCGGACGAGTCCTCCGGCTGCTCGGCCGGCAGGCCCGCCTTCAGCTGGCCCAAGTGCTCGTCGAGGTCGTCCAGTTGGTTGACGGCCAGGTCGCACAGGGCGCGCTGCCACCGGTTGCGCGGGTCGTCCTCGTCCACGGCCGAGTCCCGGCGCACCGCGTCCACGTCCCCCCGCAGACGCCGCGTCTGCGAGATCAGCGCGTCCACCGTGCCCGGCTCGGGCGGCTGTGCGGGACGGTCCGCGAACAGATGGGACGGCATGTCGTACTCCGATACAGGCGACTGGGACCACACGGCACGGCCAGTTCGAGAAGTTGAAAGCCCGGCTAAGACTTTCGCACAGGCCGGGACACCTCGTAAGGGATTTGGCAACACTCGATACGGTGGTGCTTCTGACATATGCCAAAGGCCCACAAGGTGACCGACCGGTACCCGTGGGCATTTCGGCCACACCGACTCGGGTTACGGTGCTGCTGTGGTGAGCGACGAGGTGAACACGGTGGGTACGGCCCTCCTGCTGGCGGCCGCGCCGGCCGGACGAGGCCGGGCGATGGACGCGGCCTCCGTGCTGCCCGCGCTCGCGGCGGTGCCGGCCGGAGTCCTCACGGGTACGGACATGGCGACGGTCGTCGAACTGGCGGACCCGCTCGATCCGCAGACCGTCCTGACCCGCCTGCGCGCCGCCGCCGCGGCCCCCGGCCCGCTCACCCTCTGCCTCGCGGGCCAGCTCCAACTCGACCGCCGCCAACGGCTCCCGCACCTGGCGCTCGCCCGCAGCACTCCGACGACCCTGCGCTACACGGGACTTCCCTGGCACTGGCTGGCCGCCGAGCTCGCCCCGCGCCGCCCCGGCACCACGACCGTCGTCGCCGACCTGGCGGCCGAGCCCGAACTCCTCCAGCTGCTCGCCGCCGACCCGAACGCGCTCGGACTCGGCCCGTCCGTCGCGCTGTTCGCCCATCTGACCCCCTTCCCGAAGCGGGGCGCCCCCTCGACCCCGGAGTACCTGCGCCACTGCGCGACGGTCTGGCGCACCGGCGCCCGGCCCCCGCTCCCGGCCCTCCACGCGGAGGCCGCGGAGGCCGCGATGGCGGCGGGCGGGGCGGAGGCGGTGCTGCTGGCGCCCGTGTCGGGCGAGCCGTATCGGGCCACGGGCGCGGCGGCACCGGCCGGGCCGCCGCTCGCCGCGGGCCCGACCGGGAATCCCGCCGCGGTGCCGCCGGAGGAGGCCGTCGTCGCGTCGCCGCCCACCAGGCGGCTGGGAGGAACGGGCGGCCGGTCCCTGGCCGAGCGGCGCGCCGTGGTCGCTCCTCCTGCCGGCCCGGCCGCTGATCCGGCTTCGGCCCGGGGCGCTGCGGATGTCTCGGTCCCGCTGTCCACTCCGGTTTCGGCCCCGGCTTCCGCCCCGGCACCCGTTCCGTCCTCGGCCCCGGTCTCCGCGGCGAGCTCGGTTCCGGCGCCGGGCCAGGCTCCCGCTCCGGTTTCGGCCCCGGCGTCCGCCCCGGCACCCGTTCCGTCCTCGGCCCCGGTCTCCGCGGCGAGCTCGGTTCCGGCGCCGGGCCAGGCTCCCGCTCCGGTTTCGGCCCCGGCGTCCGCCCCGGCACCCGTGCCGGTGGCTCCCGCCCCGTCCGCCGTGCGGCAGGCCGTCGCCGTGCCGGCGGTCCCGCCCCGGCCCGTCGCCGCACCGGCACCGTCACCCCAGCCCCAGCCCCGGTCGCAGCCGGCCGTCCCGCCGGCGCCCGGCGGCGGTGACGATCCGCATCCCGCGATCCTGTCGGCCGCCATGGCCGGGCGGCACGGGGAGGCCGCCGCGATGGCCGCCGCGTGGGAGAGCGAGGCACTGCGCCGGCACGGCCCGAGGTCGGGGGAGGCGGTGCACTGGGTGGAGGTGCGGGCCGACCTGGCGCGGCTCGCCGGGGAGCCGGCGCGCAGCTGCGAGCTGTGGATCGCCGCCGCGCAGTCCCGGCTCGGCCTCCGGCAGGGCCCGGACGAGCCGGACGTCGAGGGCGCCGTGGACCGCGCCCACCACCAGTGGGAACAGATCAAGGACCCGGCCAGGGCCCGCGCCCTCGGCCCGGCGCTCGTCGAGCTGCGGCGCCAGGTGCCCGGCCGGCGCGCCGGAGCCCTCGCCGCGCTGCAACGGAGGTTGGGCTGAGGCCCGTACTCCCGCCCGTACCGTACGAAAGGACTCAGTGACCTCCCTCGCCACCGCCCAGCGCGCCCTGCGCGATCCTTCCGTGCGCCACCCGCTCTGGCCGCCGCTGACCGCCGGGTGCCCGGCGACCTCCACGGACGCGGTCGCCTACCCGCTGGACATCGACTACGCGTACGACCGCGTCCCGGACGACCTCTTCGCCCGCCCCGCCGCACACGGCCTGGAGCGCTGGGCGCCGCTGCTGCCGCCGCTCGCCGCCCCCGGGCTCGGCGAGGGGAACACGCCGCTCGTCCCGCTCGGCGAGGACGTCTGGATCAAGGACGAGTCGCGCAACCCCACCTGGAGCCACAAGGACCGGCTGAACCGGGTCGCGGTCAGCGCCGCCGTGGCGTCCGGGGCGCGCGGGATCGTCGTGTCCTCCTCCGGCAACCACGGCGCCGCAGCCGCCGCCTACGCGGCCCGCGCGGGCCTGCCGTGCGCGGTGTTCACCTCGGCCTCCGCCCCGCCGGCCGTCGCCTCCCACCTGCGTGCCTACGGCGCGACCGTCCTCACCGTCCCGGGCCCCGCGGTGCGCCCGCTCATGCGCCGGATCGTGGACGAGCTCGGCTACCAGTCGGTGAGCAGCGTCACCGACAGCGCGCACACCGGGCATCCCTTCGGCCCCGAGGGCTACAAGACGATCGCGTACGAGATCGCGCTGGAGCTGGGACGAGCCCCGGCCGCCGTCCATCTGCCCACCGGATACGGCGAGTTGCTCTTCGGCGTGACCAAGGGCTTCCAGGAGCTCGCCCGGCTCGGCGTGACCGGATCCGTCCCGCGCGTCTACGCGGCCGAGCCGGCCGCCGCGGGGGCGCTCACCGAGGCGATGCGCACCGGCGCGGACACCGCGCGCGTGCCGGTCGGGCCGACCGCCGCGTACGCCATCGACTGCGAGATCAGCGGCTACCGCGGGGTCGTGGCCCTGCGCGCGAGCGGGGGAACGGCCCGTACGGTCACGGACGCCCAGATGGGCGCGGCACGGGCGGAGTTGGCCGCGCGGGGGCTGTGGTGCGAGATCTCCTCGGCGGCCGGTCTGGCGAGCCTGCGCGCGCACGGCCCACGGGAGCCGGAGGGGCCCGTCGTCTGCGTCGTCACCTCCAGCGGCTACAAGGACACGGCCACCGCGCGCGAGTCCCATGGCCCGATGGACCTGGAGTGGGCCGAGGTGAAGGCGCTGCTGGCCCGGCGCCCGACGATCCCGGACAGCCTCGTAGAAGGATCTTGAATGATCTGATCCGCGACGGCCCCGCAGGTGTCGGTCGTCGTCTTTGCCATGCCCGTGGCGGGACGAACGATCCGGCCGGGCGAGGCTCGTTCCCCGTGCACCCCCGTGGAGGGGTGCATTTTTCTCGTTCGACGGCAAGGGATGTGAAGAGCTGCATGAGAAGACCTTCCATAGCAGTGGGCTCGGCCGTGCTGTGCTTGGCTCTGCTCGGCCTGTCCACGGGCGCCGGTAGCGCGAGCGCCGCGCCTGGGCGACCGGCGGGGTCGGTCACGGCGTTCGACGGCCTGGCGGAGGCGCCGACCATGAAGGCGGCCGCACCGGTCACCGGTGTCCGGTCGGCCGGCACCGGTGCCCGTCACGACTACAACGGCGACGGCCGCAGTGATCTGGCCGCCTGGTACGACTACGCGGACGGGCACGACGCCGTACGCACCTTCATCGCGGGCTCGAACGGCGCTTTCGCCGCGCCCGGGGTGGGCTGGGAGGCCCCCGTGGGCCACTACTGGGTCGAGAACATGAAGCGCCTCACCGGCGACTTCAACGGGGACGGTGTGGGCGACCTCGCGGCCTTCTACGGTTACGAGGACGGCCGGGTCACCCTGCTGACCTGGCTGGGCCGCGGAGACGGCACGTTCGCGACTCCCCTCCATTCCTGGACCGCGGCGCCGGGCAACTGGAGTTTCGACGCCATGACCGCCCAGGCCGGCGACTTCAACGGGGACGGCCGTGACGACGTCGCCGTCTGGTACGCCTACGGAGACGGCAGCGACAAGCTCTTCACGATGCTCGCCCGCCCGGACGGCGGTTTCGGCGCGCACCTCTCCTCCTTCCAGCGGGCCCCTGGGGACGGCTGGTACGTCAACCGCATGAAGTTCGCCACCGGCGACTTCAACGGGGACGGACGTGACGACCTCGCGGCGCTGTACGGGTACCGCGACGGCAAGGTGAAGCTGATGTACTGGGCCGGGGGGACCAACGGCGGGTTCGCCGAGCCGGTGCACGGCTGGGAGTCCACGGGCTGGACGTTCCGGCAGGCGAGTCTGCACGCGGGCGACTTCGACGGTGACGGCCGTGACGAACTGGCCGCCTGGTACGACTACGCGGACGGACACGACGCGGTGATCGGCTTCCGTCTCGGCACGGACGGAAAGTTCGGCGCCCGGCGGGACATGCTGACCCTCCCGGCCGGCTCGTACGATCGTTCGCGCATGAAGATCGTCACCGGCGACTACAACGGGGACGGCCGCGACGACCTGGCCACTCTCTACGGATACGCCGACGGACGGGTGAAGACGATCACCTTCACCGCCACGTCCGACGGTGACCTCAACAGTCCCCTGCACAGCTGGGAGTCCGCGCCCGGCAACTGGACCTTCAGTCAGGTCCACATGATGGAGGGGTACACCAGCCCCACCCTGCTGCCCTACTGTCCCGCGGTCTTCGGGCACGGCGGGTGGCCCCAGGAGGCGGAAGGCTGGAAGGAGGACCAGATCCGTGCGGCGAACCACCCCAGGGGCCTGGCCCAGGAGAAGAGCTGGGGCGCGGCCGGGGTGGAGGCCGACCTGCGGCTGACCAAGAACGGCGGCAAGGCCGTCATGTGGCACAACAGGACCACGTACGGGCTGTCCGGATCATCCGATTCCATCTCGGAGCTGACGTGGGCGAGCGGGCCGAACCCGCTCGACGGACGCACCATCACGCGCGGCCCTTACACGGGTGAGACCGTGTACACGTTCCGTGAGTGGCTCGACAGCGCCAAGCGCCTCGGCATGGTCGTGCTGGTGGAGCTGAAGGTGGAAACGAAGGAGGCTCTCCTCAGCAGCGACGCGTCGGTCCGGGAGACGGCCTGGAACGAGGTGCTCGCACCGATCGCGGAGCGCATCGCGTCCCAGGAGATCATGATCTACACGCATGACACGCAGCTGGATACGGAGCTCCGGAGCCGGATCAACGCCGCAGGCCTCTCCGCGGCCCTCACCGGCCTCCCCGACTGGTACGACGTCGTCGACTGGCAGGAGCCGCCGCCGCCGGCCTCCGGCAACTACGCCTCCTGGCAGCGGGCGCTGGACGCCGATGCGACCCGTCTGGCCACCTCGTGGACGCCGGGCCTCACCAACTGGATGAACGGACGCTGCGTCTGAGGTTCGCACCGGGCCGGGGGAGAGGCGATGACGTCCGCCTCCCCCGGGACCCGGGGCGGAGCCCGCTCCGGCGTGCCGCCCGGCCTGGCATCATCGATGTATGGCCCCTACACCCGCCCCCCTCCGCACCGAGCGGCTCGTCCTGCGCCCCGTACGGGCCCGGGACCTGCCGGCCGTGACGCGGCTGTGGACCGACCCCGAGGTACGGCGCCACCTGGGCGGGCCCGTGATCGACTCCGTGGTGCGCATCCGGCAACGGCGGATCGTCGGGGCGCCCGGCTTCCACGCCGTGGAGCGGACCGTCGACGGCGTCGTCCTCGGCCTGGTCACGGTGGCGCCGGGCGCGCGGGACGGGGAGACGGAGGTGTCCTACCAGTTCCTGCCCGAGCACTGGGGTCGGGGCTACGCCCGGGAGGCCGTCGCCGCCGCCGTCGAGCGGGCCCTGGGGGACGCGCCGAGCGTCGTCGCCGTCACCCAGGAGGCCAACACGCCCTCGCGGCGGCTTCTGGAGGCCGTGGGCATGACGCACACCGACTCCTTCGTGGAGTGGGAGGCGCAGCAGGTGCTGTACCGGCGGCGGCGCGCCTGAGGCACGCCGCCGGACGGCGGCCGCCCCCTCAGAACCGGGCGTGCGTGGTGATGTCGGACTCGAACTGGGTGATCATCTCGGGGGTGACCGTCGGGCGGCACTGGCCGATCGCGTCCAGGTAGTCCTGGGTGGTCGCGCCCGGCGCCGGCTCGTCCCCGGTGCGGGTGCCGACCGACACGAGATCCCGCTCGAAGGAGCTCTGCGCGGCGATCCGGGCCGCGTGCTCGATGTCGGCGGGGGTGAACAGCTCGCTGGCGAGGACGAGTTCGTCCACGTCGACGTCCGGCCGGGCGTCGGTGTAGCGGGACCAGATCGCGGCGCGGGCCGCCTTGTCCGGCGTACCGATCGGGATCAGGTAGTCGAAGCGCCCCGGGCGCAGGAAGGCCGGGTCGAGGGAGCGGATCGAGTTGGTCGCGCAGACCAGCAGCCGTTCGTCGCGCTCCCGGAAGCCCGGGATGAGCTTGAGGAGCTCGTTGGTCACGCCGTGCGTCCCGCCGGGCTGCACCGGTTCGGTGCGTACGGGGGCGATCTCCTCGACCTCGTCGATGAAGACCAGCACCCGCTCCAGCTCGGCGATCCTGGCGAAGGCGGAGCGCAGCGCGGCCGCCAGGTTGCCCTCGTCGGCGAGCCGGGACGGCAGGATCTCCACGAACGGCCAGCCGAGCCGGGAGGCGATGGCCCGGGCGAAGGTCGTCTTGCCCGTGCCGGGCGGCCCGAAGAGCCCGAGGGCGCGCGGCGGCCTGACGCCGTGCCGGGCGGCCCGCTCGGGCTCGGCGAGCGGCAGCACGACACGCCGTTCGATCAGGTCCTTCTCGCGTTCCATGCCGGCGACCTTCGCCCACAGGTCGGCGGGGAGCAGCCGTCCGCCGAGGTCGTCGAGGAGGTTCGCGGCGGGTCCGTGCAGGGGCTCGACCTTCTCGAAGTAGGCCACGGCGGGCTGCCGGGTGTACCCGGCGTTGAGCAGTCCCTCGCCGACCAGCTCCTCCTCGGGGAGCACGTAGGCGATCCGGCCCACCCGAGCCGCCACCAGACGCCGCTCCAGCTCCACGAGGAGCGCGCTGGCCAGGCCGCGGCCGCGCCATGCCGAGGAGATCGCGATCCGCATGACCCAGGCGCGCTCGCCGGCGACGCAGGCCAGCGCGGCGCCGATGGGCGTGCCCTGGTGGACGGCGACGACGGCGGGCTGGCGGGAGGTCAGGGCGCCGATGCACTCGGCGAGCGAGAAGACCGACTCCTGGCCGAGTTCGGCCGTCGTGTCGATGAGATGGACGACGGCGGCGAGATCGCTCTCGCGGTAGTCGTGGATGAGCCAGTTCACCGGTGGTACCGCCCCTCGTTGCTGCTGTCGCGCTCCGTGTCGGCGAGGCTAGGCGGGGCCGCGGGGGCGGGTCCTGCGCCATCGTGCACAAGGCGGTGCGGTGAAACGCGCCGTACCGGCTCTATGCACGCGGAAAGCCCCCGGAGCGGATGCTCGCGGGGGCTTCGGCGTACGGGGCCGTCAGCGGACCGGGGCCGTCGGTGGACCGGGGCCGTCGGTGGACCGACCGTCAGTGGGCCGGGGCCAGCTTCGGGTTGGGGCCGTGGGCGTTCTGCTGGGCCTCGCCCTCGGTGGCGAGGAAGACGATCAGGATGATGGCGCCGACGAGCGGCACCAGGTCGATCAGGATCCACCAGCCGGAGCGGCCCGTGTCGTGCAGGCGGCGGACCGTCACGCCGAGGCTGGGCAGGAGCACGCCGAGGCCGTAGATCGCGTACAGCAGCGGGTACGTGCCCAGGGCGGCGTCGATGATCACGACGACGATCGCCGCGAGCAGGTTGAAGAGGACGAACATCCAGAATTCCTGGCGCCGTGCCCGGCCGGTGAATACGGCGTACTTCTTGAGAACGTCGAGGTACCAGTTCACTTAGTCCCCCCAAGGACTGCGATGGTGAGCGGGAGCCTGCCCCCGTGGAGCTAGCTTTACGCAGAACTTATGTGGCCGAAACCATGGGGGTCAATCCGTTACCGGGTGGTGGCCGTTCACAGATACGGGCGCGACGAAAGTGAACGGCGTCGCCTTCTCGTGCGAGAGGGCGACGCCGTTCCGGGGAGAGGATCAAGATCACGTCCTTCTCTTGCTCATGAGCAGTCCGCCCGCGGTGAGGGCGAAGAGACAGACGCACGCGCCGGTGATCACATTACTGAGGATCGCGCCGGTACCGGCGTCCCGGGAGACCACCCACGGGGAGACGATCAGCCATGCGCCGAGCAGCAGGACCACGAAGTTGAGGTCCTGGGACCGCTCCGGGGCCATCGACATGCACAGCCCGAGGCCGGCGAGTGCGATGCCGACGATCAGGTTGCTGATGGCCAGTTCCGGCTTTGCGGCGGCGAAGTGGACGGTCCACCCGGAGACCGCGGCGTAGAGGCCGGCGAGGATCACCAGCTCCTCGACCGCCGTCACGCCACGGGTCTGCATCATGCGGGCATAACGGTCCCGCATTTCTCCCGCGTCGGGGTGTCCGCTGATATCACCGGGACGGTGAGAGACGTCGGCCATACGACTCGCCTCCTTCTGGCGTCATGCACGTCTGACCGCGCTTGCGGCATCGGGGCCGCGGTTTCATTGTGCGCTTATCTGGTCTTTATGTGTAGATCTGCCCGATAAGGGATCCGCACAGAAATCGGCGCCGGGATATGCGGGGAACCACCAAAGACGGGGAATGTTCAACAAAAATTCGGGAGAAGACCGCGGAGAGATCAAGGAAAGGTCAAGAAAGTCGCCGCATCGATATGCGCTGCCCCTTGAATTGTCGCGCGCCGTCCCTCATCCTCCGTCCCTGGCCCGCCCGCCCGCCTGCCCGCCCGGACCGCAGACCCTGGAGAGGCCCCATGACGCGTGCCCCCGATCTGGCCGAGGACGTCTTCACCCCCGCGGCGCTCGACGACCCGCACGCCCTCTACGCCCGGCTCCGCGCCGCGGGCCCCGTCCACCACCTGCCGGGAGCCGGACTGCACCTGGTCGCCCGGCACGCCCAGATCCTGGAGGTGCTCGACGACCCGGCCACCTACTCCAGCAGGCTCACCGGACTGTTCTTCGCGGGCGACGACGGCCGCCCGGCCCTCCTCGACGCCGGCGGAACGGGACCCGACGTCCTCGCCACCGCCGACCCGCCCGCCCACACCGGCCAGCGCGCGATCGTCCGGCACGCCTTCGGCCGCGGCTCCGTCGAGTCCTGGCGCGCCGCCGTCGAGGAGATCGCCGCACCCCGGATCGGCGCCCTGGTCGAGCGCGGCGGAGGCGACTGGATGGCCGGGCTCGCCGCGCCGCTCCCGGTGCTCGTCATCGCCCGCGTCCTCGGGCTCCCCGACGCCGACGCCGCACGGCTCACCGCCTGGGCGGACGCCGGCGTCGAGCTCTTCTCCGGACACGCCGACGCCGACCGGATGCTCCGCCTCGGCGCCGACATGGCCGACTTCCTCGGCTACCTCCGCACGCGGCTGGACGCCGCCGAGGACGCTCCCGCCGGCGGCCTGGTCGACACCCTGGTCGCCGCCCGCGCCCGCGGCGAACTCGCCGCCGACGAGGCCACCGCCATGCTGCTCCAACTGGTCATCGCGGGCAGCGAGTCGACCACCAGCCTGCTGGGCAGCGCCGTCCGGCTGCTCGCCGCCCGCCCCGACCTCCAGGACCGGCTGCGCAAGGACCCGGCGGCGGTCGAACGGCTGGTGGAGGAGGCGCTGCGCCTGGAGAGCCCGTTCCGGGGCCACTTCAGGATCACCACGCGCCCGGCGGTCCTCGGCGGGGTGCGCCTCCCCGCCGGAGCGCGGCTGATGCTGCTGTGGGGCGCGGCCAACCGGGACCCGGAGGCCCATCCGGAACCCGACGCCCTCGACCTCGACCGGCCGGGCCCGAAGGGACACACCGCCTTCGGGCGGGGCATCCACTTCTGCCTCGGCGCCCACCTGGCCCGCCTGGAGGCGGTGGTCGCCCTGCGCCTCCTGCTGGCGGCGACGAGCGACCTCGCCCTGCCCGCGGACGACGCCCCCGGCTACGTGCCGAGCCTCTTCGTCCGGCGGCTCGCCAGGCTGCCGATCGTGGTCAACGGCGCGCGTACGGGCGGGTGATGATCTCCATGTTGTGGCCGTCGGGGTCGTCGAAGTAGGCGCCCCGGCCGCCGTAACGGTGGTTGATCCGGCCCGGCTCCGTGTGGTTCGGGTCGGCGTAGTACGTCACCCGCATCCGCTCCAGCCGGTCGATCATCGTGTCGAACTCGTCGTCCGGCACGAGGAACGCGTAGTGGGTGGGCGTGAACGGCTCGTCACCCTGCTGGTAGTAGTCCAGGGTGACGCCGTTGCCGGTGTCCACGGGCAGGAACGGGCCCATCGGGGCGCCGACCGCGAGGCCGAGCACCTCCGCGAGGAACTCGGCGGAGACCTGACGGTCACGGGCGTACACGACGGTGTGGTTGAGCTCAACGGCCATGGGGGGGGTCCTTCTTTCACAGGGCAAGCGCTGTCGACGGTCTCCTACCCCGTACGCGCGGTACGGGAGGGACGGCCGCGGCGGACCCCGCGCCCACCACCCGGCGGCACTCACGCCACGGCCGGGTGCCTTACTCGATCACGGCTCACGGCCGACCCGGCAGTCATACGCCCACGCTAACCCCTGCCGATCTTGGTCGGCAACGCGGTTTACGGCCACGGTTCACGGCCACGGCGTAGCCTGGAAGTGGACTCGGGGTTCTCATGTTCCACCGCCGGGAGGCGGACGACGATGACCGGAATCGTTTCCAGGAGCTTCGACTCCGCAGACGAGACCCGCCCCTTCGACGGGGGCATGGGCCGGCTGGACCTGCTCAACACGGACAAGGGCCAGGTCGGCAGGGCCGTGTTCGAACCCGGCTGGCAGTGGACCAAGCACGTGAAGCCGATCGCGGGCACCGACAGTTGTCAGGCGCACCACGTCGGCTACGTGGTCAGCGGGCGCATCAAGGTCGTCTCGGACGGCGGCGACAGCGCCGAACTGGGCCCCGGGGACTTCTACGAGATCCAGCCAGGACACGACGCCTGGGTGCTCGGCGACGAACCCTGCGTGGCACTGGACTGGGTCGGCTTCGGCGACTACGCCGTGCCGTCAGGTTCCTGACCCTCCAGGGCCCGGGAAGCCGCGGGGAGGGGCCGGAGGCCCGCGGGAGGTGCTCCGGCGGAGCGGTCACGCGTGCCCGAAGCGCACCCCCTCCCACGGCACCCGGCCGTGCGCGAAGGAGTCCGGGGAGCGCTGTTCGAGCGTGCGCGGCTGCGCCGCCTCGATCACCGGATCCGCCCCCTCCACCTCGCGCAGCCAGCAGGCGAGCGCGTCCCGCAGCCCGTCGGCCACCCGCCGGTGGGAGGTGAGGCCCGCCAGGTTCTCCAGCTCGTACGGATCGGCCGCCAGGTCGTAGAGCTCGCTCTCCCGGTAGCGGTCGGCGCCCGGCTGCCGCCAGGGATCCGGGCCGGGCGGGGCCGTCACCACGTACTTCCACCGCTCGGTGCGCACCGCCCGGCCGATCACGTCCTCGCTGATCTGCACGAACACCGAGTACGGCCGCTCGGGGTCGGTCCCGCCGCCCACCAGCGGGCGCAGCGACCGGCCCTGGACGCCCTCGGGGACCTTCAGGCCCGCCGCGTCGAGCAGCGTCGGCATCAGGTCCACCGTCGAGACCGGGTGGCGGATCAGGCCGCCCCCGCGGAAGCCGGGCCCGGTGAGCGCGAACGGCACCCGGACCGAGGCCTCGTGCGCGGAGCGCTTGTACTCGCCGTTGCGCGTTCGGAAGTGCGAACCGTGGTCGGCGGTCCAGGCCAGCAGCGTGTCGTCCTCGATGCCCAGGCTGCGCAACGCGTCCCGCAGCCGGCCCACCCCCTCGTCGACCCGCTTGATCTGGCCCAGGTAGCCGCCGAGATGGCGGTGTGCGCCGCCCTGGGCGGCGCCGGGACTGAGCGCCGCCAGGTCCGGCGGCAGCCACCGGCCCTCGTAGCGCTCCCGGTATCCGGCGGGCGCCGGGTAGTCGTCGGTGGCGTTCTGGTGGTGCGGCTCCAGGAGGGAGAGGAAGAGCAGGAACGGGCGCTCGTGGTGGTCGGCGACGAACCGGATCGCCGCGTCGACCAGGGCGTCCGAGCGGTAGCCCGGCAGCCGGACCGGTTCGCCCTCCTCGTCGTACACCACCGTCCGGTACGCGTCGGAGGTGAACTCCAGCCGGTCCGAGGCGAGCCAGTGCTCGTAGCCGCCGCGCCGGCCGGGCGGGACCGGGCCGTCGGGGTTGTCCTCGCCCGCCAGGTGCCACTTGCCGATGTAGCCGGTGACATAGCCGGCCTCGGCGAAGGCCCCCGCGAGCGTGGGGAGTTCCGCTCCGAGCGGAAGTCCGTTGCGGAACACCCCGGTGGCCGTCGGATAGCGGCCCGTCTGCAGGGCGGCACGGGCGGGCGCGCACACCGGATTGGGCGTGACGGCCTGCTCGACCAGCGTGCCCTCGCGGGCCAGCCGGTCGAACTCCGGTGTCACCCCTGCGGGGTTGCCGTGCGCGCCCGTGGTGTCCCACCGCTGCTGGTCGGTGAGGACGACGACGACGCTCGGCCGGGCGGCGGCGGGCGGCATCAGGCGGCGGGCTGCGCCGTGGAGGCGCCGGACGCGATGCCGAAGGCCGGGTCGGGCACGCCCTCGGGCGCGAGCAGCACCGAGGACCGCCCGTCGACGCCGACCGGCACGTCGCCGTCGATGGTCACCCGGCGCAGCTTGCGGTCGTGGGCGTCCGAGTCGTCCACGCCGTAGTGCTGGGTGGCGCGGTTGTCCCAGATGGCCACGTCGCCCACCTGCCACTGCCAGCGGACCGTGTTCTCCGGGCGCTCGACGTGGGACTGGAACAGGTCCACCAGGGCGCGCGAGTCGGCGCCGGTCAGGCCGCTGATGCGCTGCACGAAGTTGCCGAGCAGCAGGGTCCGCTCACCGGTCTCGGGGTGGACGCGCACGACCGGGTGCTCGGTGAGGAACTTCGTCGAGGCGAACACCTCGCGGAAGCGGACCAGCTGCTCGGGCAGGGTGTCGGGGCGCAGGGCCGCGTAGTCGTAGTCGTTGGAGTGCACCGCCCGCAGCCCCTCGGCGAGGACCCGGAGCGGCTCGGGCAGCCGCTCGTACGCGGTGGCGGTGTTGGCCCACAGGGTGTTGCCGCCGTAGGGCGGGATGACCACGGCGCGCAGGATGGAGAAGGCCGGGTAGGCGGGGACGAAGGTGACGTCGGTGTGCCACTGGTTGGCCCGGCCGCCGTAGTCGGAGTCGATCGGGAAGGAGTAGCGGCCGTCGGCCGAGGGCACGGTGGGGTGGGCGACCGGCGTGCCGAGCAGGCGCCCGAAGGCCTCGTGCGCCTCCTCGTCCAGGTGGTCCTGGCCGCGGAAGAAGACGACCTTGTGCTCCAGGAGGGCCGCCCGGATCGCGGCGACGGTCTCCGGGGCGAGGTCGCCGCCGAGCCGCACGCCGGAGATGACGGCGCCGATCCGGCCGCCGACCTTCCGGACGGTGAGCGCGGTGGCCGCGTCGCCGGCCGCGGTCGTGTGCGCGGCGGTGTCGGTAGCCGGGGCGGTGTCGGTGGCCGAGGCGGTCGTGGGGGCGGTCGAGGTCGACATGACGGATCCCTTCGGGACGGGGTGCGGAGTTAATTTCGCAGGGGAAGTAATGAGGGCGCCAGAGGGCGGACACCGGGAGACCGGCAGGCGCCACAGGTGCGCACCGGAGAGAGCCGGACGGTGCGGCGGGGCGATGTCCAGGACCATCGCAGCGTTCCCGGCGGACCGTCAACGATCCACAGGCTCGGCGGAGATCGGCCCGTGGTGGTTGAATCGGCCTCCCCGCCGGCACCGGGCAGCCGCCCACCGGACTTCGCCATACCCATGGTGACCAGGGCTTTTCCCGGTGCGGCGGGAGCCGGCGACCGGCACGGCGCGGCCACTCGCGGACGCCCGCGGCGGCGCCGGGGGATTTCACGCCCTCGCAATACTGAGCAGCACTCCCGAGACGAGGCCTTCATGACCTTCACCCCCCACCCGCCCCGCATGGCCGGGGACGGCCGGCGCGAGGCCAACGCCGCCACCGTGCTGCGCACCGTCCTCGACCACGGTCCGGTCGCCCGCAGCGCCATCGCCCGGCTCTCCGGGCTCAGCCCCGCGGCCGTCTCCCGCCAGGCCACCGACCTGCTCGGGCACGGCCTGCTCCGCGAACTGCCCGAGCAGGGGGAGGGCGGGGGAGTGGGCCGCCCGCAGATCCCCGTCGATCTGCACCTCGGCGCCACCGGCGGCCCGGTGGCCGGCGGGGTCCATCTCGGCGTCCCCGCCTCCTCCTTCGGCCTGGTGGACCTGCGCGGCCGGCTGCTCGCCCGGCGCACCCTCAGCCACGACCGGGCCGACCCGCGCGTCCTGCCCGGCATCGTCGCCCGGGAGCTGCGGAGCTTCCTCGACGAGCACGTCGAAGGGCGCCCGCTGCTCGGCGTCGGCGCGGCCGTCGGCGGCTGGGTCGACCCCGACCGGGGACACGTCATGCGCCACGACGCGCTCGCCTGGTACCACCGGCCGCTGGGCGCGGAGCTCACCCGGGGTCTGGGCGGACGCACCGTACGGGTCGACAACCACGCGCGGGCGATCGCCCAGTCGGAGATCCTCTTCGGCCGCCCCGAGGCGCGCCGCAGCCTGGTCCACCTCTTCATCGGCAACGTGGTCGACGCCGCGCTCGGCATCGCCGGGGTCGTCCACCAGGGGCCCGGATCGGCCGCCGGCGACGTGGCCCACCTGCCCGTACCGGACTCCACCACGCCCTGCCCGTGCGGCCGTTCGGGCTGCCTGGAGGCGACCGCGTCCAACACCTGGGTCGCCGAGACGGCGTACCGCCGGGGGCTCGTGCCCGATCCGGACGTGTTCCTGGTGGTGGACGCGGCGGCGGCCGGCGACCGGCGCGCCGACCGGCTGCTGCGCGAACGGGCCCGGGCGGTGGGGCGGGCCGTCGCCCTGCTGCTCGACGTCCTCAACCCCGATCTGGTGGTGGTCACCGAGCAGGCCAGCGTCCTCAACCCCGACTACCTGGAGGAGATCCGGGGCGCCGCGGTGGACCTCTCGCACGTCTGCGACGATCCCGAACGGATCGTCAGTCCACATGCCGGACCCGCCACGTTGCCTGTCGCGGCGGGCACGGTTCTGCTGAATCCGCTGTTCAGGAACCCTCTTCAGGGCCTCGAGGGGCTGTCCGGGCGGGGGGTGCAAGGCTGAGTCATTCTCAGAATGCGGACAAGCCCGGTTGACCCGGCCGCGAAGCCGCTGCCATATTGCTCCCGTGAATCCGGACATGCGCCTCATCTGCCGCAGGCACGTCGACCTCTGTCGACAGGCCAGCGCGGTCTGTGCCGTCCGCCTCTGAGCGGCCCGTTCCGCACCCTCCGCATTCCCCCGGGCTCCGGCCGACCGGACGCGTCGGGTTCGGCCCGCCGTCGCGTGCCCGCCGCTCGGCCTCCGGGCTTCGGCCGTCCCACGACCGCCGCGCCGCTCGTGGACCGGCCGCAACGGCGGCAACGGCCACAACGGCCGCAACGGCCTTCGTTCCTGAGCGCGCCTTCTGGCGCTTCTCCTGATCGCTTCCCCTCGTTGCTTTCTCTGATCACCGCCCGGGGTCGATCCACGGGGTCGATCCACCGGGTCGATCCAAGTGGTCGGCCCATCTGATCGGCCCACCTGATCGACCCACCCGATCGATCCACCTGATCGACCCACCCGATCCCGATCCCGATCCCTTTCCCGGTCCCCCTGTACCCGTCCCGGTCCCGAGTGCCCCTCCGCTGCCAGGGGTTTGTTTCTCCCGCAGCGGAAGTAATTCGGCGCCAGGGCCCATCCAGGTCCCGGGGATCTCTCTCCTTCCCACCCACAGGCAGGCACCCGATGGCCGAGCTGTACCCCTCCACGCCCAGCACCCCCTCCCGTCGCACCACCCTGCGCGCCGCGGGCGGCGGAACCCTGCTCCTGGGGCTGGGTCTGGCCGGCTGCCGCTCGGCCGTCTCCGAGTCCGGCGCCACCGACCCGAAGGCCGCCGCCGGACCGCGCCGGGGCGGCACGGTCACCGTCGCCGTCAACAGCGACTTCACCCCCAGTCTGCTCTTCTCCCAGAGCGGCCAGTCCCTCCAGCAGCGGCTGGTCTTCAACACCCTCACCCGCTACGACGACCGGCTCCGCCCGCAGCCCGAGCTCGCCACCTCCTGGGACTACGCCCCCGACGGCCGCAGCATCACCCTCAAGCTGCGCACCGGAGTGACCTTCCACGACGGCCGCCCCTTCACCGCCGACGACGTCGTCTTCGCCGTCAAGAACCTGCAGAACCCTCTCAGGGCCGCCCAGTTGAGAGCCACCGCCGCCGCCGTCACGGGCTTCGACAAGCGCGGCGACCACGAGCTGACCCTCCGCCTCGCCCACCCGGTCAACAACCTCTTCGACCTCTTCGAGTTCATGATCATCACCGACCGGAACAGCGTCGAGGACGCCGTCACCGGAAAGCGGCTCATCGGCACCGGACCCTTCAAGCTGGCCAAGTGGAGCCCCGGCACCGGCCTCAGCCTCACCCGCAACGAGACGTACTGGCAGCCCGGCCGCCCCTACCTCGACGGGGTCGAACTCCGCGTCATACCCCAGGCCGACGCCCTCATCTCCTCCCTGCGCACCGGCCAGTCCCAGCTCTCCTTCAACGTCCCCGGCAAGAGCCTCGCCATCGTCAAGAACAACCCCGACCTGACCGTCACCAGCTACGACACCGGCGCGGGCGCCTACTACCTCGGCGTCAACACCACCGTCGCCCCGCTCGACGACAAACTGGTCCGCCAGGCCCTCGCCTGGGCCGTCGACCGCGAGCGCCTCCTCAAGCAGGCCCTCGGCGGCTACGGCCTCGACTCCGCCGCGCCCTGGCCGAAGTCCTCGCCCGCGTTCACCGAGACCGGCCGCACCCACTACACGTACGACCCCGGCAAGGCCCGCGAGCTGCTCAAGGCCGCCGGACACCCCAGGCTCCGGCTCCCGCTGCTCCACATCAGCCTGCCGGGCGACACCGCCCTCGCCGAGTCGATCCAGTACGACCTCAAGCAGGTCGGCGTCGACGTCACCCTCCAGCCCACCGACCCCGCCACCGCCCAGAAGAACCTGATCTCGCAGAACATGCCCGCCCTGTGGACCATGGGCCACGGCTTCGCGCAGGTCCAGCCCTCCACCCTCGCCGTCAGCGCGTACCCCTTCAACGAGGCCAAGAACACCTCGAAGTTCCGCTCCGCCGCCTACACCCGCGTCGTCCGCGAGGCCTGGACCAGCCGCGCCACCGGCGCCGCCGCCAACGCCCAGCAGAGCCGGATCTCCGACATCCTGCTCGACGAGGCCTTCATCATCGACCTGGTCATCCGCGGCAACGTCCAGGTCGCCTCCACCACGCTGCACGGCGTCACCCTCAACAAGTTCTCCTACCTCAACCTCGACGACGCCTACCTGGCGGGCTGACCCGTGCGCCGCCACCTCCTGCGGAAGGTCCCCTCCGCCCTCCTCGTCCTCCTCCTCGCCTCCTTCCTCGTCTTCACCCTGATCCGCCTCGTCCCCGGCGACCCCGCCAGCTCCCTGGCCGGCCCCGACGCGAGGGCCGAGACCGTCGCCGCCATCCGCGCCCGGCTCGGCCTCGACGCCCCGCTGCTCAGCCAGTACGTCCACTGGCTCGGCGGCCTCGTGACCGGCGACCTCGGACCGTCGTACGCCATCGGCGGCCAGACCGCCGACCTCATCGCCGACGGACTCGGTGCCACCGTCGAACTCACCCTCGGCGCCCTGGTGCTCGTCGTCCTCCTCGGCGGCGCCTTCGGCGTCCTCGGCGCCACCGCCCGCGGCTCCTGGCTGCGCGGGGCGGTGCGGATCGTCACCACGGCCGCCCTCGCCGTACCCCCCTTCGTCTCCGGCGTCCTGCTGGTCCTGCTGTTCGCCGTCGTCCTCGGCGTCCTGCCGCCCGGCGGCCGGGTCCCGATCCTCACCGCCCCCGACCTCGGGGTGCAGTACCTGCTGCTGCCCGCCCTCTGCCTCGCCCTGCCCAGCGCCGCCGTCCTCGGCCGCTACCTCAAGGACGGCATCGAACGCGCCCTCACCGAGGACCACGTCCGCACCGCCACCGCCGCCGGCATCGCCCCCCCGCCGCATCTTGTGGCGGCACGCCCTGCCCGGCGCCCTGCCGCCCGTCGTCACCCTCCTGGGCATGCAGACCGGCCACCTCCTCGGCGGCGCCGTCCTCGTCGAGGCGATCTTCGCCTGGCCCGGCCTGGGCCAGCTCGCCGAACAGGCCCTGGTCCGCCGCGACTACCCCGTCGTCCAGGACCTGCTGCTCCTCCTCGTCACCGTCTTCGTCCTCGTACAGCTCCTCACCGACCTCGTCCACGCCTGGCTCGACCCCCGGATCAGGTGGGAGTGACCGCCATGACCCTGACCACGCCCACACCCGCGCCCGCGCCCGCCGGATCCGCCTCCGCGCCGCCCGGACGGCCCCCCGCCCGCAAGCCCCGCCACCCCTACCGGGCCGCCCTCGGCACCGCCCGCGGCCGCACCGGCCTGGTCCTCGTCGGCCTCGTCGTCGCCGCCGGCCTGCTCGCCCCGCTCCTCGCCGGCCACGGCCCCACCGACCAGAGCGCCCTGTCCCTCGCCGGACCCGGCACCCCGGGCCACCCGCTGGGCACCGACGACCTGGGCCGCGACCTGCTCGCCCGCCTCCTCTACGGCATCCGGGCCGACCTCGGCATCATCGCCGTCGCCGTCCCGCTCGGCGCCGCCCTCGGCTGCCTCGCCGCGCTCCTCGCCGCCGTCCACCCCGCCGCCGACACGCTCGTCCAGCGCGCCTTCGACCTGGTCCTCGCCTTCCCCGGGCTGATCCTCGCGCTCGCCGTCACGGCCGTCCTCGGCCCCGGCCCGCTGCCCGTGATCCTCGTCATCGCCCTCGCCGAGATCCCCGCCTTCGGACGGCTGCTGCGCACCGGGATCCTCGTCCAGCGGGAACGCGAGTACGTCACCGCCGCCCGCGTCGGCGGCACCGCGCCCGGCCGGATCCTCACCCGCCACATCCTGCCCAACGCCGCCGACCCGCTCGTCGTGCAGATCGCCGTCTCCCTCACCGTCGCCGTCTTCATCGAGGGCGCCATGAGCTTCCTCGGCGTCGGCGTACGGCCCCCGCAACCCACCCTCGGAGCCGTCCTCAGCCAGTCCATGCCCTACCTCGCCCAGGCCCCGCACTTCGCCGCGGGACCTCTGATCACCGTGACCGTCCTCGTCCTCGGCCTCTCCCTGATCGCCGAGGCCCTGAACCGGGAGACCCGCCGATGACCCACCCGGTACCCGAGCCGGCGTCCGCCCCGCTCCTCGAAGTCAGCGGCCTCGACGTCGAGTTCACCACCCCCGACGGCGGCACGCTGCGGGCCGTGCGCGACGTCTCCTTCACCCTGCGGCGCGGCGAGACCCTCGCCGTCGTCGGCGAGTCCGGCTCCGGCAAGTCCACCGCGGCCCTCGCCCTGCTCCGCATGCTCCCCGGCACCGGCAGGATCACCGCGGGCTCCGTCCGTCTCGACGGGCGGGAACTCACCACCGCGGGCGAGTCCGAGCTGCGGGCCGTCCGCGGGGCGCGCATTGGCATGATCTTCCAGGACCCGATGACCGCCCTCAACCCGGTCCTCACGGCCGGGAACCACCTCGACGAGGTGCTGCGCGCCCACCGGTACGGGGACCGGGCGGCCCGCCGGGCACGGGCCCGCGAACTCCTCGACCTGGTCGGCATCCCCGACGCGGCCCGCCGCCTCGACGACCACCCCCACCAGTTCTCCGGCGGCCAGCGCCAGCGCATCCTCATCGCCATGGCCCTGGCCGGCGAACCCGACATCCTCCTCGCCGACGAACCCACCACCGCCCTCGACGCCACCGTCCAGGACCAGATCCTCACCCTGCTCGCCGACCTCGGCCGCACGACCGGCACCGCGCTCGTCCTCATCACCCACAACATGGGAGTCGTCGCCCGCGCCTGCTCCCGCGTCCTCGTCATGTACGGCGGCACCGTCGTCGAGGACGGCCCCACCGCCGAGGTCCTCACCCGGCCCCGCCACCCCTACACCGCGGGTCTCCTCGCCGCCGTGCCCCGGCTCTCCGCCCCCTCCGGCACCCGGCTGACCGGCATCCCCGGCAACCCGCCCGACCCGACCCTCCTCGGCGACGGCTGCGCCTTCGCCGACCGCTGCGCCTTCGTCACCGACCGGTGCCGCACGGCCGCCCCCGCCACGGTCACGCTCGACCCCGGCGTACGCGTCGCCTGCGTGCTCGCCACCGAGCGCACCGAGCCCCTGCCGCCGCCCCCGCCCCCGGTCCGCATCGACCGGCCGGAGCCCGGGGCCGTCGTCCTCGCGGCCGAGTCGCTGCGGAAGACCTACGGGCGCCGCGGCCGGCGCTCCTTCACCGCCCTCGACGACGTGTCGCTCACCCTCGCCGCGGGCGAGACCCTCGGCATCGTCGGCGAGTCCGGCTCCGGCAAGTCCACCCTCGCCCGGGTCCTCGCCCACGCCCACCCCGCCGACGCCGGCCGGCTGCTCCTCGAAGGCCGGGACGTCACCCGCCCCTCCCGCCGCGACCTGCACGCCGTACGGCGCCGCGTCCAGATGGTCTTCCAGGACCCGTACGCCTCCCTCGACCCCCGCATGACCGTCGGCGAGACCGTCGGCGAACCGCTGCGCGCCTTCGGCCTCGGCGACCGGGCGGAACGCGGGCGCCGGGTCGCCGAACTTCTGGCGCTGGTCGGCCTGGACCCGGCCGTCGCCGACCGCAGGCCCCGCTCCTTCTCCGGCGGCCAGCGCCAGCGCATCGGCATCGCCCGAGCGCTCGCCCCCGAACCCGCCGTCCTGATCTGCGACGAACCCGTCTCCGCGCTCGACGTCTCCGTCCAGGCCCAGATCGTCGGTCTGCTCACCGACCTCCAGCGGGACCTGGGCCTCGCCCTGGTCTTCATCGCCCACGACCTCGCCGTCGTCCGCCAGGTCAGCCACCGCATCGCCGTCATGCACCAGGGCCGGATCGTGGAGACCGGCAGCGCCGACGAGCTCTGCGAGCACCCGCGCGACCCGTACACCCGCGCCCT
Organism: Streptomyces showdoensis; assembly: GCF_039535475.1. Taxonomy (NCBI): domain Bacteria; kingdom Bacillati; phylum Actinomycetota; class Actinomycetes; order Kitasatosporales; family Streptomycetaceae; genus Streptomyces; species Streptomyces showdoensis. The sequence goes on from NZ_BAAAXG010000011.1 coordinate 129,682, forward strand.
GCTGGCCGCCGCCCCCGAACCCGTACCGGCGGCACCGCTCCTGACCGCGGGGGCGGTCGCATGAGCGCCTGCTGCTCGCCCGGCCGCCCGTGCACGGGGGAGGGGGCACGGGCCACGGAATTCCTTCCGCTCCCGAAGATACGAAGGACCGGACGGCACACGCCCGTGCGGCCCATGGCCGAACTCCCCGGCGGCACCTTCGCGATGGGCGACCCGGTCGGCGAGGGCCACCCCGCCGACCGGGAGGGACCCGTCCGCCAGGTGACCGTCGCCCCCTTCGCCATCGACACCACCGCGGTCACCAACGCGCAGTACGCGCGGTTCGTGACGGACACCGGACACCGCACCGACGCCGAACGGTACGGCTCCTCCTACGTGTTCCACCTGCTGCTCCACCCCGCCGCCGAGCCCCACGTCCTCGGCCGGGTGGCGAACGCCCCCTGGTGGCTCGGTGTCGAAGGCGCCGCCTGGCACAGCCCCGAAGGGCCCGGCTCCGGCATCGAGGGGCGCGAGGACCACCCCGTCGTCCACATCAGCCACGACGACGCCACCGCCTACTGCGACTGGGCCGGCCTCCGGCTGCCCACCGAGGCCGAATGGGAGTACGCGGCCCGCGGCGGCCTCGACGGCGCCCGCTACCCCTGGGGCGACGCCCTCGCCCCGGACGGGCAGGAACGGTGCAACATCTGGCAGGGCACCTTCCCGCACCACTCCGACCGACCCGGCGGACGCACCGGCACCGTGCCCGTCACCGCCTACGCACCCAACGGCCACGGCCTGCACAACACCTCGGGCAACGTGTGGGAGTGGTGCTCCGACCCCTTCGCGCCCCCGTCCCCGCTCGGCGGGCCCGTCGAACGCGTCATCCGCGGCGGCTCCTACCTCTGCCACGACTCCTACTGCAACCGCTACCGCGTCGCCGCCCGCTCCCACAACACGCCCGACTCCTCCACCGGCCACGGCGGCTTCCGCTGCGCCCGCTCACTCACCGGAGACCTCCCCGCATGACCACCAGCACCCGCCGCGACCCGTACGAGGGCTTCCCCGGCCGCGTCGGCCGCACCTTCGCCGAGTCCGAACCCGCCTGGCCCGCCCGCCCCGCGCCGCCCGCCAAGGCCCCCAACATCGTCGTCGTCCTCGTCGACGACCTGGGCTTCAGCGACATCGGACCCTTCGGCTCCGAGATCCCCACCCCCGTCCTCGACGCCCTCGCCGAGGACGGCGTCCGGCTCACCAACTACCACACCATGCCGCTGTGCTCACCGGCCCGCGCCGCCCTGCTCACCGGCCTCAACCCGCACCGCGTCGGCTACGCCATGGTCGCCAACGCCGACCCCGGATTCCCCGGATACGGGATGGAGGTCGCCGAGGACATCCCCACCCTCGCCGAACTCCTGCACGACTCCGGCTACGCCACCTACGCGGTCGGCAAGTGGCACCTCGTCCGCGACTCCGCCTCCAACGCCGCCGACGACCGCCGCAACTGGCCGCTGCGGAAGGGCTTCGACCAGTACTACGGGGTCCTCGAAGGGCTCACCAGCCTCTTCCACCCGCACCAGCTCGTCCGCGACAACAGCCCGCTGGACATCGACGAGTTCCCCGAGGGCTACTACTACACCGACGACATCACCGACCAGGCCATCTCCATGGTGACGTCGCTGCGCGCCCACGACCCCGACAAGCCGTTCTTCCTCTACCTCGCCCACAACGCCGTCCACGGCCCCCTCCAGGCCAAGCCCGAGGACATCGCCCGCCACCGGGGCCGCTACGACGAGGGCTGGGACGCCCTGCGCGAGCGGCGCTTCGCCGCCCAGCTCGCCGCCGGGATCTTTCCGCTCGGAACGGAACTGCCCGCACGCAACAGCGAGGCCGGGCTCGACGTCCCCGCCTGGGACTCCCTCACCGAGGAGCAGCAGCGGCTCTACGCCCGCTACATGGAGGTGTACGCCGCCCTCGTCGACAACATCGACCAGAACCTCGGCCGGCTCACCGACACCCTCGACGCCCTCGGCGAACTCGACAACACCGTCATCGTCTTCACCTCCGACAACGGCGGCACCGGAGAGGGCGGCGCCGAAGGCACCCGCTCCTACTTCAGCCGCTTCGTCCACCACCCGCGCCTGCCCGGCGACTGGGACCCCGACGTCGACCGCGACCCCGAGCTCATCGGCGGACCGCGCAGCCTCGTCCACTACCCGCGCGGCTGGGGCATGGCCTCCAACACCCCCTTCCGGCTCTACAAGGGCCACACCTACGCCGGCGGGGTCCGGGTCCCCTTCGTCCTGTCCTGGCCCGAAGGCGCCCGCGACGGACGGCTCGCCCGCGGACTGCGCCCCCAGTACCAGTACGTCACCGACATCGCCCCCACCCTCCTCGAACTCGCCGGCATCACCCGGCCCGAGGCCCGCCGAGGCATCCCCCTCCAGGAACCCGACGGCACGAGCTTCGCCCCGGTCCTCGCCGACCCCGCCCACGACTCCACCCACCCCGAGCAGTACTGCGAGATGACCGGCAACCGCAGCCACTACCGCGACGGCCACAAGCTCGTCACCCTCCACCGCCCCGGTGCCCCCTACGATGACTCCGAGTGGGCCCTCTACGACATCCGCGCCGACCCCACCGAGATCCGCGACCTGGCCCCGCACCGGCCGGACCTGGTCGCGGAGCTGTCCAAGGCCTGGGAGGAGGCCGCGTGGCGCAACGGCGTCTTCCCGCTCCCCGACCACAGCGGGGCCCTCGCCCGCCGCAACCCGGCCGAACAGCGCCTCGCCCGCCCCCTCACCCTGCTCCCCGGCACTCCCGAACTGGAGCGCTACCGCTCCTCCCGGCTGATCTCCCAGCGCTCCTTCGAGATCGCCGTCGCCGTCGACGAGTCCGCCGACGGCGTGCTCGTCTCGCACGGAGACCAGGGCGGCGGCTACAGCCTGTACGTCGAGCACGGCCGGCTCGTCCTCGCGTACAACGAGTACGGCGACCTCCACGAGACCGACGCCGGTCCGCTGGCCCCCGGAGCCCACGAGATCCTGCTCGCCGCGACCGCCGAGGAGGGCCTGCGCTGGCGCTTCACGGTCACCGTCGACGGCGAGCGGCGGGCCGCTCCCGACAGCGTCCACCAGCTGATCGGCATGGCGCCCTTCCAGGGCATCAGCATCGGCATCGACCGCAAGTCGCCCGTGTCCTGGCCGCTGTACGAACGCCGGGGTTCCTTCCGCTTCGAGGGGAAGCTCCGCTCGGTTACCTACCGCCCCGGACCGCCGGGACCGGACGCACCCGAGGCCGTGGCCGAGGCCCTGAAGGCGGCGGCCGCCGCCTTCGAGTGACGGGCGGGGCCCCAGTGGCGGGGCCCCAGGGTGAGGGAACGGGCGGGGCAAGGGGGGCAGGTGGGGGGCCGACGGCCCGGAAAATCCGGGCCGCCGGCCCGCTGCCGCTGGCAGGATGCGGCCATGACACTCACCGATCGCCGGATCCAGCCGCCCCTCACCGCCGACGAACGCACCACCCTCACCGCCATGTTGGACTTCCAGCGGGACACGCTGGCGATGAAGTGCGAAGGGCTGACGGCGGACCAGCTCAAGGACCGCGCGATCAGTCCCTCCGGACTCTCGCTCCTCGGCCTCGTCCGGCACGCCGCCGAGGTCGAACGCGGCTGGTTCGTCAACGTGATCAACGGCGAGAGCAGCCGGAGCCCCTGGACCCCGGCCGGCTCCACCGACCGGGCCGACTTCGACGTGGACGACGCCGACGTCGACGAGGCCTTCGCGGTCTGGCGCGAGGAGTGCGGGCGCGCCCGCGCGATCGTCGACGCGGCCGCGTCGCTCGACGTGACCGGACGCCTCGGCGAGGAGGTCTTCTCGCTGCGCTACGTCCTCGCCCACATGATCGAGGAGTACGCCCGCCACAACGGGCACGCCGACCTGCTGCGCGAGCGCATCGACGGCGAGACGGGCGAGTAGCGGCCCCCGGTCGCCCGGACGTTCTTCCGTCCGTTCCGCTCCGAGAGGAAGAAACTCCTGGTGGAGTGCGTGCCGGCCGCTGCTATCGTCGCCGCATGCCGCAGCTGATCAGCCCCACCGCGCGACTCCACACCTCCTGGCTCGAGGCCCACGCCGAATGGAGTCCCGGCGCCAACCAGGACGGCTCCGGGATGCGGCTCTCCGCGGACCACGCCTTCGCCGTCCCCGAGGTCTTCGCCTCCTGGGTGGGCCGGCTCCGCGAACAGTCCGACCCGGCCCGCCCCCAGCCCGAGGGCCGCGTCCACGCCACCCACTGGTGGATCGTCGAGGACGACACCTACCTCGGCGCGATCGACCTGCGGCACGAGCTCAACGACTTCCTCCTCCGGGCCGGCGGCCACATCGGCTACAGCATCCGCCCCTCCGCCCGCCGCCGGGGCCTCGCCACCTGGGCGCTCGCCGCCGTCCTCCCCGAGGCCCGGGCCCTCGGCATGACCCGGGTCCTGCTCACCTGCGACGACACCAACACCGCCTCGGCGCGCACCATCGTGCGCAACGGCGGCGTCCTGGAGGACGTCCGCTCCACCGAACTCGGCCTCAAGCGCCGCTACTGGATCGAGCTGTAGGCGTCCGTCATGCAGTCCGCCGCGCACCGGCCGCGCTCGTACGCGTGGCGCAGCGCGGCGGCCGCGTGCGCCCGGCTGACCTCCTCGTACCCGAAGCGCTCGTGGGCCAGCCGTACGACCGACTCGACGGTGACGATGGCGGGTTCGCCCCGTCCGGCCGCACCCCGTGCGGAGGCGATCGCCAACTCCGCCGAACGGGTCAGCGCCCGCACGTAGTTCTGCCAGGCGGCCCGCCGCGCCCGACGCGGCGCCGGCGGGCGCACGGCCCGCCCCTTCCAGCGGACGCCCGCCGCGACGAGGACGGCGCCGGACGCCACGACCAGGGCTCCGAGGAGGTCCTCGGGACTCACGTTCACACCGGCAGCCTTCCCCCGCGGGGGAGCGGGCAACCGGGCGCGGCCGGCCTCCGCCGCACGGCGTCATCCGTCATCCGTCGGCCGCCGTGCCCCTCGCCGGCAGCACCGTCCCCGGCGCCGTCCCCAGCACCGGCACCGCCGCCGGGTCGTCGAGCACGGCGTCCCGCCCGTAGGTGAGCGCGCCCGCCAGCGCCGCGTCCGCGCCCAGGGCGCCCGGGACCGGTTCGGGGACCAGCCGGTCCGCGAAGGCGCGGCGGCCGGAGAGCCGGGCCTCCAGGCCTCGCCGCAGCCACGGGTGCCAGTCGGCGAGGTAGCCGCCGAGGACGACCTCGTCGGCGTCGAGCAGGCTCGTGACGGCGAGCACGGCCGCGCCCAGCACCTCGCCGGCGGCGTCGAGGGCGTCCAGCGCCCTCCGCTCCCCGGCCTCCAGGGCGTTGCCGAGGGCCGACAGGGCCGCGTCCGTGCCCTCGACGGCGCGCAGCCCGGCGAGCCCGGCCGCGTCGGTGAGCGCCTCGGGCCCCACGTACAGGGCGAGGCAGCCGCGGCCGCCGCAGGCGCACGGCGGCCCGTCGAGGGCGACGGGCATGTGGCCCGGTTCGCCCGCCACTCCGTGGCCGCCGGTGTGGATGCGCCCGTCGAGGACGAGCCCGCCCCCGACGCCGATGTCGGCTTTGAGGTACGCGAGGGAGCGCGGCGGCACGGTGCGCCGCCGGGCCAGGGCCCGGTACTCGGCGAGCGCGGCCAGGTTGGCGTCGTTGACGAGCACCAACGGGAGCTCCGCGGCGCCGACTTCGGGGCCGTCCGGGGCGTCCGCGGCGCCGCCGTCCGGGCCTCCGCCCGGGCCGCCGTCCAGGCCGCTGCCGGGGCCGACGTGCCCGCCGGGGCCGCTGTCGGGCCCCCCGTGCCGAAGCTCGGCGCGTACGAGCCCCGCCAGGTCGACCGGTCCCCGCCAGCCGAAGTCGGTGCTGAACGCCCGGGCGCCGCCGACACCGTCGGGACCGTGCCCGTCGTGCTCGTGGACCGGTCCCGGCATCGCCATCACCGCGCCCCACAGGTGCGCCCCCGGGACGGCCAGCGCGGCCGCCCGGGCCTCGCGCAGCGCGTCCGCGACGGCGCGGGCGAGGGGCAGCGGGTCGCCGTGCGGGGTGCGGTGGGGGAGCGAGGCGCGGTACACGGCCTCGCCCGCGAGGTCGGCGGCCGCCACCTGCAGCCGCTCGCGGGTGATCCGCACCGCGAGGGTGAGCACCCGCCCCGGCACCAACTCCAGCGTCCGGCGGGGCCGCCCGCGGCCGCCCGCCGGGGCCAGCCCCGCCTCCCGCACCAGACCGCGGTCGATGAGGTCGGCGGTGAGGGCGGTGAGCGAGCCGTGGGCCAGCCCGGTCGCGGCCGAGACCTCGCTGCGCGAGCCGGGGCCGTGGTCGGCGAGCCGGCGCAGCGCGCGGGACAGGTTGAGACGGCGTACGGCGGCGGAGTCGGCAGGTGGTGCGGGCACTCCGTGATTCTCCCCGACAAGGGCTGGGACACGGGGGAGCGCCGTATGATGACACGAGTAAGTGACACGCGTCACCATTTTATTTCGAGCATTGACGTAAATGGTTTCCGGCCAGACGCTGTGGACGTCCCCGACGAAGGAGTCGAGGCCGACGAGGCCGACGGAACCGCCCGGCAAGCAGGCGGCCCGGCCAGGAAGGCAGCACCCGCCATGTCCACCCAGACCTCCCCGCAGGCCGCACCCGCACCGGCCCGCACCCCGGGGACCACGACCCTCCTGTGGTCGATGCTGGCCGGTTTCACCACGCTCTACATCGCCTACTCCGGTCTCCTGGGCGTCCTCCTGCCGATCCAGGTCGAGGCCATCGCCCCGGACTCCAAGGAGTCCAGCCTCGCGATGGTGACGATGACCTCCTCGATCGTCACCCTCTTCGTCCAGCCGATCGCCGGCGCGCTCTCCGACCGCACCCGCGGCCGCTTCGGCCGCCGCACCCCCTGGATGGCGCTCGGCGCCGTCGCCTCGACCCTCGCGCTGCTCGCCATCGGCCAGGTCACCGGCCTGCTCTGGCTCACCCTGATGTGGGTCGCCGTCCAGGTCCTGCTCAACGTGATCCAGGCCCCCATGACCGCGATCCTCGCCGACCGCGTTCCGGCCGAACGCCTCGGAATGTTCTCCGCGTTCATCGGCGTCGGCAGCCAGGTGGGCGCCACCCTCGGCGTCGTCATCGGCGCCGGCTTCGCCGCGAGCATCGGCCTGGGCTACGCCGTCTTCGCGGCCTGCGTGCTCGTCGTCACCCTCGCGTTCGTCCTGGTCAACAAGGACACCCCGGTCACCGCCGAGCCCGAGCCCTTCGCGCTCGGCGCCTTCCTCAAGGGCTTCTGGGTCTCCCCGCGCAAGCATCCCGACTTCGCCTGGGCCTTCCTCGCCCGCGTCGTCTTCGTCTTCGGCTACTGGGGCGTGCTGATGTACCAGCGCTACGCCCTCACCGACTACGTCGGCCTCGACGGGGCCGACGTCGACCGGACCCAGTCGCTCATGGCCGTCCTGACCCTCGTCGGCACCTTCGCCGGCTCCCTGCCGGCCGCGAGGCTCTCGGACCGCACCGGACGCCGCAAGGTCTTCGTCGGCGGCGCCGCGGTCATCCTCGCGGCCTCCATGGCCGTCCCCCTGATCAGCCCCACCACGACCGCCATGTACGTGTACGCGCTGCTCGCCGGCATCGGCTTCGGCACCTACATGTCCCTCGACATGGCCCTGATGACCGAGGTCCTGCCGGCCGGCGACAGCGCGGGCCGCGACCTCGGCATCCTCAACATCGCCACCAACGTCCCCCAGGCCCTGGGCCCCCTGGTCGCCGCCGGGATCATCGGCCTCTTCTCCGACGGCACCGACAAGACGCCCGGATACCGCGCCCTGTTCGTCTTCGCGATCGCCGTCGTCTTCGTCGGCGCCCTCGCCATCAAGCCCATCAAGAGCGTCAAGTGAACCGCACCGAGCCCCGACAGGAGCCCTCCATGACCGGCACCACCCCGCCCCTCGTCACCACCACCCGCGGCCCGGTCCGCGGCGAGCGCCGGGCCGACGGAAGCTGCCGCTTCCTCGGCATCCCGTACGCCCAGCCGCCCGTCGGCCCGCTCCGCTTCGCCGCGCCCGTCCCGCCGGAGCCGTGGACCGAGCCGCTGGACGCCACCGCGTACGGACCGACCGCCCAGCGCCGCCCGTTCGCGGACGTCACCACCATCCCCGAGCCCTCCATCCCCGGCGACGGCGTGCTCAACCTCAACGTCTTCACCCCCGCGCCGGACGCCGACGCGGCCCTGCCGGTCCTCGTCTGGATCCACGGCGGCGGCTACGTCGCGGGCTCCGCCGCCAGCCCCTGGTACGACGGCGCCGCCTTCAACCGCGACGGGGTCGTCCTCGTCTCCCTCGGCTACCGCCTCGGCATCGAGGGCTTCCTCCACCTGGACGACGCGCCCGACAACCGCGGGGTGCGGGACTGGATCGCCGCCCTGGAGTGGGTCCGCGACAACATCGCCCGCTTCGGCGGCGACCCCGCCAAGGTCACCATCGCCGGCCAGTCCGCGGGCGGCGGCGCCGTGCAGACCCTGCTCGCCGTCCCCTCCGCCCGGGACCTCTTCCGCGGCGCGATCTCCGTTTCCGGCGCCGTCATGCGCCCCGACGGTCCCGAGGTCGCCCGCGCCGTCGCCCGCCTCTTCACCGCCCGTACGGGCCTCCCGGCCACCGCCGCCGCCCTCCGGGACCTCGGCGACGACGAGATCCTCGCCCTCCAGGACCGCCTCGGCGAGCCCGGACCGGACCGCGACCGCGAGGGACTGCCGCCCCTGCTCTCCCTCGTGCCGTTCGCCGACGGCGAGCTGATCCCCGAGCCCGTCCTGGACGCGCTCACCACCGGCGGCGCCGGGGCCGGCGTACCGCTGATGCTGGGCTTCACCGCCCACGAGTTCAACATGATGCCCACGCCGACCGCCGGCCCCGACGGCGAGCCGGTCCCGCTGCCCCTGCTGCTCGGCGGGTTCGGCCTGGACGAGGTCCGGGCCGGCGCCTTCTCGACGGCGTACGCGGACGCCGACCCGGCCGGTCTCTTCGGCCAGGCCCTCACCGACGCCACCTTCCGCGCCCCCTCCCTCGCGGTCGCGGACGCCCGCGCGGAGCGCGGCGAGCCCACCTGGCTCTACCAGTTCGACTGGACCTCGCCGGTCAACGGGCAGTCCTTCCACTGCCTCGACCTGCCCTACGCCTTCGACCTGCTCGACGCGGAGGGCGTCACGGCCGCCGCGGGCGACAACCCGCCGCAGGATCTGGCCGACGCCGTGCACCGCGCCTGGGTTTCGTTCGTCTCCGAGCGGAATCCGGGAGAGCAGTGGCCCGCGTACACGTCCACCGGCCGCGCCACGATGCTCTGGAACGCCACGCCCGAGGTGGCGGAGGACCCGCTGAAGGGCGTCCGCGAGATCTGGCTGGGCTGAGCGCGCGGAGGGGCAGGGGCGGGCGGTGCCCGCCCCTGCCTCGAAAATGCGGGTGCCGCGAGCCCTCGTTCCGGGCGATCATGGTGTCCATGACAGAGGAATCCGGACCGCAGGCGCTGGGCGTGTTCGTCGTGGCCAACGTCGCCCAGGAGACCAGTCACGGCGACGGAGGGCTGGAGATCCGGCAGGGGCTGCGCCACTTCGCGCCGGGGGCGAAGGTGTGGATCTTCAATCCGATCGGGACGGGCTCCGTCGTCGTGGTCGGACGGCACCGGCGCAACAGCCGCCGGTACATGCGGATCATCATCGAGCGCCGGTTCCTGACGAACCTCCGGGTCCGCACCTGTTACAGCACGGCCCTGTTCCGGGCGCTGTGGGACCTGGAGCGCGACGAGGAGCTCCCGGACTCCGACCTGCTCCGGCAGCGGGAATGGGCGGAGGAGCTGGCGAGGGAGTGGAACACCCCCGCCATGAAGGCACGGTTGGACGATCAGCCCCGGCTGACGCCCTTCCTGGTCTCCGACCCCCCGCCCCTGGAGCTGCGGCGCTCCGGAGTCACCTACCACCTGGCCCACTTCAACGCCCACGGGGCCCGCTACTCGCCCGAGCCGCCGCCGGTGGAACCCTCGCCGCGGATCGACTGAGGCGAGGGCACGGGGCGGGGCGAGTGAGGCGAGGGCACGGGGCGGGGCGAGTGCCGACGGCGAGTGCCGACGGCGGCATCCGGTCAGGGCTCCGTCAGCGCGGCGGCACGCTCCGGTAGTGGGTCGTCAGTCGGCCGGCCTCGAAGACGTGGAAGGCCAGGGACGGCGCCATCTCGTCCCTGTACACGTAGTCCCGCGCACCGCCGTCCTGCTCCCAGGGCAGCTTCGCCGTCGACACCACGCCGGGCGCCACCAGCAGGGGCCGGCCCGCGAACACCGTGGCCGCGGCGGTGTGCGCGTGCCCGCACAGCAGCGCGACGACGTTCGGGTGGCGCCGCACCAGCGCCGCGAGGCGCTCCTCGCCGAACTGGCGCAGCCCGTCCACGAACGGGATCCCCAGCGCGACCGGCGGGTGGTGGAAGCCCACGAAGACCGGCACGTCCGCAGGCGTCCGGGCCAGCTCCTCCGCCAGCCAGTCCAGCGTCTCCTCCTCCAGGAAGCCCTCGTCCTTCCCCGGCACCGAGGAGTCGCACAGCGCCAGGACGAAGCCGTCCGCGCGCAGCACCTGGTTCACCGGCGCCTCCGGGGCCGCCGGCCCGGCGCCCAGCAGGACGCGCCGGAACACGTCCCTGCGGTCGTGGTTGCCCGGACACGTCAGCACCGGGTGCCGGGAAGCCAGCACGTGCTCACGGATCCACGCGTACTCGGACTCCTCGCCGTGGTCGGCCAGGTCACCGGTGGCGATCACCGCGTCGAGGGCGTACGGGAGCGAGTCCAGGAACTCCATGACGGCGCGCGTCCGTTCGCGGCTGCGCGGTGACGCGTCGACGTGGATGTCGCTGAGGTGCGCGATGACGATCACGGTGGATTCCCCCTCGGTGTCGGCCTGCGGGCTCCGGCCCCGCCGGCCGCCGCCCTCCGGTACCCGGCGCCTTCCGGCACCCGTGCGACCGTACCGCGCCCCCCGATCTCCGGCACGGGCCGACACCGGGGCACCGGCCTTCCCGGCCCGCCCGGTACACCCGTTCCGCTAGCATCCGGACCCCCCAACCCCGTCGAAGGGAGCACCCCACCGTGACCGCCCCCGCCGCCCTGCGGAAGCGCTTCGCCGAGCTCGCCACCCCGCTGATCGCCGACGCCTGCGTCCGGCTCGGGGAGCCGCTGCGGGCCGCGCCCGCCGGGATCCGACCCGTGCTCCCCGGCCGCCGGATCGCCGGCCGGGCCCTGCCCGTACGGCACTACGGCAGCGTCGACGTCTTCCTGGAGGCCTACACCCGGGCCGCCCCGGGCGACGTCCTCGTCATCGACAACGAGGGCCGCACGGACGAGGCCTGCGTCGGGGACCTCGCCGTCCTGGAGGCCGGAACGGTCGGCATCGCGGCCGTCGTCGTGTGGGGGCTGCACCGGGACACCACCGACCTGGTCGAGATCGGCCTGCCGGTCTTCTCGTACGGGGCGCACGCGCCCGGCCCGGTGCGCCTCGACCCGCGCGGGCCCGAGGCGCTGAGCAGCGCCCGGGTCGGCGCGCACACGGTCGGCGCGGACGACGTGGTGTTCGCCGACGACGACGGCGTGCTCTTCGTGGCCGCGGACCGCGCCGAGGCCGTCCTGGACACCGCCGAGGGAATCTTCCGCACCGAGCGGAATCAAGCCCGGCTGATCCGGGCCGGGCAGACCCTGCGCGACCAGACCCGCTTCGACGTCTACCTGGAACAGCGCGCCCAGGACCCGTCGTACACCTTCCGCCGGCACCTGCGCCGGATCGGTGGGGCCATCGAGGAGTAGCCGGGGGCGGTTGCGGACGTCCCGGGAGCCTTCCGCACCGAGCGGAACCAACCCCGCCGGAGCCGTGCGGGGGATCGAGCGCGGAGGACCGGGCGACCCGGCCGAACAGGCCCCGGGGCCCATCCGGCCCCGGGGGCTCATCCGGCCCGGAAGCCGACCGTGCCGTCCGGCAGGATCGCCTCGACCTCCGCGCCGTGCTCGACCGTGCGGCTCACCGTGCAGAACTTCTCGTGGGTGAGCCGTACCCCGCGGGCGAACACGTCCGCCGCCCGCGGATTGTTGTCCGGCAGCTCGAACTCGTAGCTGACCCGGATCCGCCCGATCCGGCCGTCGTCCTCGGGACCGGACACGCTCTTCACCACGATCCGCAGGTCGTCGTGGTCGACGGCCCGCGCCGTGCGGTCGATCACCATGCCGCCGCACCCGCCCATCGCCGCGAGCAGCAGCTCCACCGGCGTGAACGAGGGCTGGGCGTCCGCGTCGTCGGCGGCCCCGATGCTCACCTCGGCCCCCCGGTCGTTGCGGGCGGTCCAGGTGCGGTATCCGGTGCGGACGGTCTCGATCCGGTAGTCGGCCATGGGCGGCACTGCTCCTCACTGCGGTCCGTGCGCACACGGACGCGTGCGCACGGACCATCCCATCATTCCCGCGCCCCGGGGTTCGCCCTCACGGGCGCTCGCGCGCGCCGGGCGCCACCACCGGAACGCGGATGCCCTCCGCCTCCGCCGCCTCCCGCACGACGGTGCCCCAGGCCTCGGCCATCGCCCCCCCAGACCGCCCGCAGCCCGGGCTCGGCCTCCCGTACGGAGGCGACCGCACCGTCCGGGTCGCCGCCGACGGCCCGCACGGCGGGCCCGTCGGAGTCCGCCCAGTCGGCGATCGCGCCGGAGAGGACCTCGGGGTGGAACTGGACGCCCCACGCCCGGGGCCCGATCCGGAAGGCCTGGTACGGGCAGTCGTCGCCGGTCAGCAGCGGTACCGCGCCGAGCGGCAGCGTCTCCGCCTGGTCCCAGTGCCACTGCGCCGCGAGCGCCCCCTCGGGCACCGCGCCGAGCACCGGATCGGCGTCGGCGGCGGGCAGTCGGCGCAGGGGTACGGCCCCGACCTCGGGCCCCTGTGGGCGGCGGACGACCCGGCCGCCGAGGGCGTGGGCGAGTATCTGGCCGCCGAGGCAGATGCCGAGCACCGGGAGGCGGGCGCCGACGGCCTCCCGTATCAGCCGCCGGACGCGGGGCAGCCAGGGCGCGGCCGCGTCGTCCTCGCAGTTGGGGGCGCCGCCGAGGACGAGCAGACCCGCCCAGCCGGACAGGTCGGCGGGCAACTCCTCGCCGCGCCAGGGGTGGTGGACCCGCAGGTCGAGTCCGGCCTCGCGGAGCCGCTCGCCGACCAGGCCGGGTCCGGTGTCGGGCTCGTGCTGGATCACCAGGACAGGGTGTGCGGACGTGAGGGTCACAGTCGTCCCGCCTCCACGATGCGTCGCAGGAACGCCTTGGTGCGTTCTTCCCGAGGGTCGCCGAAAATCCCTTCCGGCGGGCCCTGTTCGAGCACAGTGCCCTGGTGGAGGACGCACACCCGGTGGGCCGCCGCCTTCGCGAAGCCCGTCTCGCGGGTGGCGAGGAGCATCGTCGAACCGTCCTCGGCGAGGTCGCGCACGATGTTCGGGGCCTCCGCCGGCCAGGGGTCGGGGTCGAGCGCCGAGGATGAGTACCCGGTGCCCCTCCGACTGAGTACCTCGTACGGTGCTCAGCCCCCGCCCGTGCTGGTGAACTGTCGCCATGAACACGCTCACCCCGCGCCCCGGCACCCAGGGCCCCCGCCCCCTGCGCAACGTCACCGCCACGGCGACCGCCACCGGTTCGGCCCTCGCGGTCGCGCTGCTGCCGCTGGTGGTCGGCGCGCTGGTGGCGCGGACCGCCGGGGGAGACCCGATGGTGTCGGTGAACGCCCTGATCGCGGGCGGCGGACAGCGGGCGCGGCTGTCCCGGTCGCAGCTCCGGGGCTGCGGGGGCAGGGCGCTCGCGACCGCGCGGGGCGCGTGGGGTCAGTCGACCCGGTGGGCGAGCAGGAAGCCCTGCGGGGTCGTCTCGGCCGGGTCCGGCTCCCGCACCAGGCGCGCGGTCACGGCGAAGCCCGCGTCGGCGAGCAGCGAGGCGATGCGGTCGACGGGGTGGCGGTAGACGTCGAGGTCGACCTCGTGGCCGTACGCCTGCTCGAGCCGGACGCACCCGTCCCCCGCCTTGAACGCGAGGAGCAGCGGCCCGCCGGGCGCCAGTACGCGCCGGAACTCGGTGAGGACCGAGGGGAATGCGGCGGCCGGCATGTGGACCGTCGAGTACCAGGACAGCACCCCGCCCAGTGACCCGTCCGCGAGGTCGAGCCCGGTCATCGAACCGACCTCGAACCGCAGCCCGGGGTAGGTCGCGCGGGCCACCGCGATCATCCCCGGCGACAGGTCCACCCCGAACGCCTCCACCCCGAGCTCCCGCAGGTGGTGCGTCACCCGTCCCGTCCCGCACCCGAGGTCCCCGACCGGACCCGCACCCCGTGCCCGTACCTCCTCGGCGAAGGCCGCCAGCATGAGCCGGTCCAGCGGCTTGCCCGCCAACTCGTCGGAGAGCAGCCGTTCGTAGGAGGCGGCGACGGTGTCGTAGGAGGTGCGGGTGGCGGTGAGGCGTGCGGGATCGATCATGGATCGGGACCCTACTCGGCTCTCTCGCGCACGCGCCCGGATCCCCCGCCGCCCGCCACGGGCGGCGACGGTCACGTGCTCGGCGCGGCGGCTTCGAGGTCCTCGACGGTGCCGGACATGACGGTGCGCAGGTGCCGGGTGAGGTGGTCGACCGGCCAGTCCCACCAGGCCAGGGCGAGCAGCCGGGCGACCTCGGACTCGCTGTAGCGGGTACGGATGAGCGTGGCCGGGTTGCCGCCGACGATGCCGTAGTCGGGGACGTCGTCGACGACGACGGCGCCGGACGCGACGATGGCGCCGTGGCCGATGCGGACACCGGGCATCACGGTGGCGCCGTAGCCGATCCAGACGTCGTTGCCGACCACCGTGTCGCCGCGGCCGGGGAGGCCGGTGATGAGGTCGACGTGTTCGGCCCAGCTGCCGCCCATGATGGGGAACGGGAAGGTCGAGGGGCCGTCCATCCGGTGGTTGGCACCGTTCATGAGGAACCGCACCCCGGTGCCCAGCGCGCAGAACTTTCCGATGACCAGCTTCTCGGGACCGTAGTGGTACAGCACGTTGCGCGTCTCGAAGGCCGTCGCCTCGTCCGGGTCGTCGTAGTAGGAGTACGCGCCGATCTCGATCAGAGGCGACGTCACCAGGGGCTTCAGCAGGACCACGCGCGGCTGTTCCGGCATCGGGTGGAGCGTCGACGGGTCCGGCGGGACGGGACTCACGGCAGCATCACTCCGCATCACGAACGAGGGCGGTGTCGGCGTACGCGTCCATGATCGCAGGAGTCATGGCCCGCCCCGGCCCGGGCCCCGACGGATCCCCCGAGTCGCGAGCCTCGAACCGCGAGCTCCGAACCGCGAGCTCCGAGGCCCGAGCTCCGAGGCCCGAGCTCCGAACCCGGAGCCCGAGGCCCGGAGCCTGAGGCCCGATGCTTCGGAGCCCGTGCGCCGTCGCGCCCGTCACCCCCGGAAGGACTCCGGCCGCTCCGGCGACGCCTCCGCCAGGGCGCGCTCGACCTCCTCGACGCCCCCGCGGAGGCCGTAGACGGGGGTGTCGGGCTGCTGGCGCCAGGAGTCGTCGATGCCGCCGGCGTCGACGGTGTCGAAGCCGAGCTCGTCGATGAGTTCGCGGACCGCCTTCTTCGCCTGCTCGTCGTCGCCCGCGACCGGCAGCGCGATGCGCTCGGGGTCGCCGGCCGGGCGGTGACGGTCGAGGATGTCCTGGGCGTACGTGCCGTTGAAGGCCTTGACGACCGGGTGGCCCAGGTGGCGCTCGGTCCAGCGGCTCTCGGTGAGGCCCTCGTCCTCGATGGCGGCGATGCGGCCGTCGCGCTCGCGCGGGTAGTAGTTGCCGGTGTCGAGGACGGCGAAGCCCTCCTCCGCCCCGTCGAACAGACCGGTCGACGGGAGGTCCGGGATCGCCTTCAGGGGGATGGTGACGACGACGATCCGCGCGCCACGGGCGGCCTCCGTGACCGTGACGGGGGTCGCGCCGGTCTCCTCGGCGAGGGCGGCGAGCGTCTGCGGGCCGCGGGAGTTGGCGACGGCGACCTCGTGTCCGAGGGCGGTGAGGCGGCGGGTGAGGTTGCCGCCGATGTTGCCTGCCCCGATGATGCCGATCTTCATGTCGTGGTTCCTTCCGAGCGGGTGGCGCGGTTCGCCGTCATGGGAGTCCGCAACGGAGGGACCCCGCCCGCTATTCCCCTGAGGGGACGTGAGAGCTTGGCGTGCCCCGGGTGAAAGCAGGAGCGTTCCGGCCCCGCGGCTGGCCCGAACGGGTGATGATCCACTGGGCGCATCCCCCTCCGCGCCCGCCCCGTCCGTCCCGCACGCCCTCCCGCACCCAGCACGCCCAGCACGATTCCGCCCCAGCCCCCCCCGCACCCCGCACGCCCCTCTCCGTCCCGCACCCCTGACCCATGACCCCTCACCACCCCTCACCGAAAGGGCAGCGCATGACAGCGCAGGACCGCGCCGCACAGTACGAGCAGGAGGCCGCGCCGCCCCGCGGCATCGGCCGGCGCCGCTTCCTCGGGTACGTACTGGCGGCGCCGACGCTCACCGTCGCCGCCCAGGTCGGCGCGGACGTGCTCGCGCCCGCGAACGCCGAGGCCGCGGTCCCGGCCGTCGTGCCGTCCCTGCCCGGGCCCGCCGACATCTACGACCTGAACGACATGCTCACCCACGCCGCCCTCCCGACGGCGAACCTCATCACCATCCGGATCGACCCCGACGGCACCGCCCGCTTCGCGCTGCCCCGCGCGGAGGTCGGCCAGGGCATCACCACCTCCACCGCGATGATCATCGCCGAGGAGCTCGACCTGCCCGTCGAGCGGGTCAGGGTCACGCTCGCCGACGCCCGCCCCGAGCTGCTCTTCAACCAGCTCACCGGCGGCTCGAACACCACCATCTCCACCTTCACCCCGATCCGCGTCGCCGCCGCCGTCGCCCGCAGCCGGCTGCTGCGGGCCGCCGCCCTCGAACTCGGGGAGGCCGTCGGCACCCTCACCGCCAAGGCGGGCGTCATCACCTCCCTCGCCGGGGTGCGCCTCACCTACGGCGAACTCGCGGCGAAGGCCGCCGCGCTCACCGACACCCAGGTCTCCGTCACGCTCAAGGACCCGGAGGAGTTCCGGGTCATCGGCACCGGGCGGGGACGCGTCGACGCGCTCGAAGCGGTCACCGGACGCAAGAAGTTCGCGATGGACGTCCAGGTGCCCGGCGCCCTGCCCACGATGGTCTGCCGCCCGCCGACGATCAACGGCACCGTGCGCTCGGTGGACAACCTCGCCGCGGTGAAGGCCATGCCCGGCATCACCGACGTCGTCGCCGTCTCCACCGGAGTCGCCGTCCGGGGCCGCACCTTCGGCCAGTGCATCGACGCCGTCCGCGCGCTCAAGGTCACCTGGGGCCCCGGCACGGCCGAGGGGGCCTCCGACGCCACCGTCCTCCAGAAGCTCCGCAGGGCCGAACTGCCGCTCGTCGTACCGCCGCTGGACCTGCTCACCAAGTCGGTCGACGCCCGCTTCACCTTCGCCTTCGCCAGCAACGGCGCCCTGGAGACGAACTGCGCCGTCGCCGACGTCCGTCCCGGCTCCGCCGAGATCTGGGCGAGCCTGAAGTCGCCGATCGTCGCCCAGGAGAAGATCGCGCTCCAGCTCGGCCTGCCGATCGGCGCCGTCACGGTCCACGTCACCGAGGGCGGCGGCTCCTTCGGCCGCAAGCTGTTCCACGACGCCGCCGGGGAGGCGGCCGAGATCTCCAAGGCGCTGGGCAAGCCGGTCCGCCTGATGTGGCACCGCACCGACGACTTCCGCCAGGGCCGTACGCACCCGATGGCCACCTCCCGGGTACGCGCCACGTACGCCCTGGGCGAGGTCCTCACGTACGAGCAGCGGCACACCTCCGTCGCCACCGACTTCGGGCACGGAATCGGCGAGATCATCACCTCCGAGGCCGCGCAACTGCCGGTCGCGAACCTGGCGTTCTCCGAGACGATGTTCCAGCTCACCCAGGCGAGCCCGTACCACCTCGGGGTGACCACCCAGCTCCTCAACGAGGTCGACACCGGTTTCAACACCGGCTCCATGCGCAACATCTACTCGCCCAACGTGCGCTGCGCGCAGGAGCTCGTCCTCGACGAGCTCGCCCGGCGGATGGGGCAGGACGCCCTCGCGTTCCGGCGCCGGCTGCTGAAGGACGAGCGGGCGCGCGCCGTGCTCGACAAGGTCGCCGAAGTGGGCGGCTGGGGGCGGCAGATGGCGCCCGGCACCGCGCAGGGCATCGCCGTCCATCCCGAGTACCACGCCTTCGTCGCCGTGCTCGCGGAGATCGACTGCCGGCCCGCCACCACCGGCCGCAGGGTGCGCGACGCCTATACCGGCCCCCGCGTCACCAAGGTCGTGTGCGCCGTCGACGTCGGCCTCGCCGTCAACCCGCGCGGCCTGGAGGCCCAGATGATGGGCGGCATCATCGACGGCATCGCCCTCACGCTCACCTCCGGCCTGCACCTGAAGGACGGGCACTTCCAGGAGAGCAGCTGGGACAACTACTACTACACCCGGCAGTGGAACACCCCGCCCGAGCTGGAGATCATCGTCATGCCCCCGACGGGCGACAGGCCCGGCGGCGCCGGCGAGCTGGCCGTCGGTGCCGCCGCGGCGGCCGTCGCCTGCGCCTACGGCCGGGCCACCGGCACGATGCCGACCAGCTTCCCGGTCAACCACGACGAGCCGCTCGCGTTCACACCGCTGCCGACCGTCCCGCCGATCCCCGCCGCCCCGACCGACGGCCGCGCCCGCGCCCTCTGACCCTCCGACCCCGACCGAGAACAGGAACCACCGTGCCCCAGCACACCTTCATCCTCAACGGCAAGGCCGTCACCGCGGAGGTCGAGGACGACGTCCGCCTGCTCTGGGTGCTCCGGGACGTCCTCGGCGTCACCGGCCCCAAGTACGGCTGCGGGGTCGGCGTCTGCCAGGCCTGTACGAGCCACCTCAACGGCCGGGCCTTCACGCCCTGCTCCGTCCCGGTGAAGGACCTCGCGCCCGCCGACGAGGTCACCACCATCGAGGGCCTGCCCGCCACGGTCGGCAGGGACCTCCACCCGATGCAGGAGGCCTGGCTCGACATCGACGTGGCCCAGTGCGGCTACTGCCAGCCCGGCCAGATCATGACCGCCGTGGCGGCCGTACGGCGCGCCCACGAGGCCGGCCGCGAGGTCGACGAGGCCGATCTCGACCAGATCCGCAACATCTGCCGCTGCGGAACCTATAACCGTATCCGTGAGGCCATCAAGGAGGGGGCCCGCCGCATGGTCTGACGCGGCCGGGGCCCTCCCGAACGAGAGGGCGTGCCGCCGATGCCGGGAAAGATCGTTCTGTTCGCTTCCGTCTCCCTGGACGGCTTCATGGAGGGGCCGGACCACGACATCGACTGGCACCGCGTCGACGAGGAACTGCACCTCCACTTCAACGCGGAGCTGGCCCGCATGGGCGGCTTCATCAGCGGCCGGCGCACCCACCTGCTGATGGCCGACTACTGGCCCACCGCGGACGCCGACCCGGCGAGCTCGCCCGCAGAGCGGGAGTTCGCCGGGATCTGGCGCTCGATGCCGAAGTACGTCTACTCCACCACCCTGGAGCACGCCGACTGGAACACCACCGTGGTCCCGCGCGTCGACCCGGCCGAGGTCCGCGCCCTGGCGGCCGCCGCCGGCGGGGACCTGTCCCTCAGCGGCGCCGACCTGGCCGCGAGCTTCCGCGAACACGACCTGATCGACGCGTACCAGATCTACGTCCACCCCGTGGTGATCGGCCGCGGCACCCCGCTCCTCACCCCGATGGACTCCTCCGCCGACCTCCGGCTCGACACCACGCGCGCGTTCCCGAACGGCGTGGTGCTGCTGCGGTACGAGCGGGAACGGGGCGCGTGACGGCGGGTGTGATGCGGCGGTTCCGTGACGGCGGTCCGTGAGGGCGGGTGTGATGCGGCGGTTCCGTGACGGCGGGTCACTGACGGCGGGTCCGTGAAGCGGAAAACCTGATGAGCCGCCCGCCGACGGATGCGACGATGCCTCCGTTCCGCCGACGGAGGAAGCTTGTTCGTCATCGTGTGTGCGGGGTGCGACGCCCCGCTGACCGACGCCCTGGCCGAGGTCGTCCTGCCCGCTCACGCCCGCCAGGCCTACGGGAACGGGGTCCAGCTCCCCGTGCTCATGGAACCCGGCACGTTCGCCGTGGACCCGGAGCCCTGGGGGCGCCCCTGGCGGCCCTGGGAGGAGCTCGGCCCGGGCGAGGCGGCGGCCCGGGGCTTCCACGCACCCGTGCCGTACGTCTCCGACGGCGTGCCGGGAGCGATCGTCATCGCGCCGGGCGACGCCCGCGGCACCCGCCTGATTCCGGAGCGGGCGGGCGGCTACTGCTGCGGCCTCGACTGGGGCGACGGCCCCAACATGGCCTGCGTCGACTGCGGCCTCCCCGTGGCGAGCCGGATCGACGACTGCTCGCTCTGGCAGGCCGTGTGGTTCGCCCCGGACGCGGTGCGCCGCCACCCCGTCGACGGCGCCGACACCGCTCCGCGGCCGTGGGCGGCGTTGACGGCGCTGGGCTCGGGCACGCCACCGGTCGAAGCGATCGGGCGGTGGTCCATGGGCATGGTGGAGCAGCCCCAGTGGCGGTGGAGCCCGCGTTGGGAGGCCGCCGTGGGCCGGGCGCTCGCCCACCTGCTGGTCTCCGGGCGGGGCCGGCCGGTGCAGGTGCCCGAGGGGCTGGCCGCCGAGGTGTTCCAGCGGACCCTCGACGCCCTGGTCCCTCCCGGTCCGCCCGCGGTCCGTGCCGTCCTGGCCGGACCGGGAGCGCCCGCCCCCGACGCGGACGCGGACGTCCTCCTCGTACCGGCCCATCCGGAGACGGGGGAGGCGTGGCGCCCGGAGGGACCGGCCGGGGCCGCGGCCCGGGTCGTGCCGCTGCCGTTCGGGGTGTGGCGATGGCTGGTCGCCCCCGAACGGGACGCGCGCCTCCCGCAGTCGGGCGGCATGCCCCGCGAGGTGCTCCGCGACGAACCGGCCCTGCCGCGCGCCCACTGCCGCTTCCGGCCCGACCTGCACGTCTTCCAGCACACGCTGGCACGCCTGCCCGCCGCCCGCGCCCCGTGGCTGCGGGCGATCCTCGACGATCCGTGGCGGTACCGGCGCGAGGGCGCCTTCTGACCTTCCGGTGCGTCGACGTCACGGTGCGTCGACGTCACGGTCCGCCGACGTCGCGGTCCGCTGTCCTCCCGCTCGCCGGAACCCCTCAGGCTCCGTGCTCCCGGCTCGCCGCGACGGCCGCCCGTACCGCTTCGAACAGCGCCTCCAGCCCCTCGGCCCGCTCCCATTCCTCGGCCGAGAGCTGCCAGGTGTGCTGCGTCGCCCGGGCTTCGGGCGGGCCGGTGAAGACCTCGACGGTCCGCCGCCCCTTCCGGTCGGGGCCCGTGACCCGCAGGTCCGTGTTCCGGATGTGGAACCGCTTGGGGTGGCTGCTGAAGATCTCCAGGATCCGGCCGTCGAAGGTGTAGAACTCTCTGCCCGCCCTGGCCGTGATCTCGTCGGTCATGGGGGTGACGCTACCCGCCGGGCCCCACGGCTGTCAGGCCCCCGCCCGTCGCCGGGCGCACTCCGGGAGGGGGAGGTCCGGAGCCTCGCGGACTACCCGTCATACCTGAGAGCTACCCCGGGGTTTGGCTCCCCGGCGGGACGCCGACCACAGGACGCGCTGCCTAGTTTCGGGACCGGATCGAACCCCGGTACGGAAGGAACTCCCATGGCGCCCCTCCCGCGTGGCCCCCGCCGCGCA
The DNA here is from genome assembly GCF_039535475.1 of Streptomyces showdoensis. Lineage (NCBI taxonomy): Bacteria > Bacillati > Actinomycetota > Actinomycetes > Kitasatosporales > Streptomycetaceae > Streptomyces > Streptomyces showdoensis. The sequence goes on from NZ_BAAAXG010000011.1 coordinate 151,541, forward strand.
CCCTCTCCCGGACGACTGCGCCGCACCCTGCTCGCCGCGCTCGTCACCGCCGCCGTCGCGGTGCCGGTCGCGGGGGCCGCCCGGCCGGCGGACGTGCCCGCGCCCGCCCCGGCAGAGGTCGTCCCGCTGGTCTCGGCCACGTCCGCCGAGCTCGCCGCGCGGTACGCGGCCGGGCGGGAGGCGGTGCGGGCGGCGGAGCGGAGCGCGGAGGAGTACGGGGCGCACAAGCGGGCCGTCTCGCTGCACGCCATGGCCGCGGCACGCCGCAGCTTCCTCTTCTTCGACGGACGGGACGGCGGCCGCGCCGCCGAGGTCGTCGGCGACCTCGCAGGGGCCGAGCGGATCGCGGTGCTCGTCCCCGGTGCCGACACCGACCTCGACCGCTACGGACGCTTCCGGGCCGGCGCCGTCGCCCTGCACGACGAGCTGCGCGACGGACTCGGCGCCCGCGCCGCCGTCGTGGCCTGGCTCGGCTACCGCACCCCCGCCACCGGCAGCACCGCCTCGCTCACCCCCGGCCGCGCCGACCAGGCGGCCCCCGCGCTCCGCGCCTTCGTGGACGAGCTGCGGAGGGCGAAGCCCGGCGCCCGGATCACCCTGCTCTGCCACTCCTACGGCTCCGCGGTATGCGCCCGCGCGGCCACCGGTCTCCCCGCCGACGCCCTCGTCCTCTACGGCAGCCCCGGCACCGGCTCCGACTCCGTCGCCGACCTGCACACCCGGGCCGCGGTCTGGGCCGGACGCGGCGCCGCCGACTGGATCGGCGACGTCCCGCACGTCCGCCTCCCGCTGCTGCCCGGCTCCGAACTCGGCTTCGGCGCGGACCCCCTGGACCCCGGGTTCGGCGCGCGCACCTTCGACGCGGGCGGGGGCGGGCACAGCGACTACCTCGTCGCCGGCTCCGTATCCCTGGCGAACATCGCGCGGATCACCGACGGACGGGAGCCCGGGCATGCCTGAGCCCGCCCGCACCCCCCGCGGCTCCGCGCGCGCCTCCCTCCGGGCCCTCACCGACCGCGTGGAGGCCGCCACCCCGCCCGGGCGCGACCGCGCCCTCGACGCGCTGCGCGGTCTCGCCATCCTCGGCGTCGTCCTCGGGCACTGGCTCGTCACCGCCCTGGTCACCGACAGCGGCACCCTGCGCGCCGAGAGCCCGCTCGGCCACCTGCCCGAATTCACCCCCGTCTCCTGGGTGTTCCAGACCCTCGCGGTCTTCTTCCTCGTCGGCGGGTACGTCGCCGCCCGCGGCCACGCCGCCGCCCGCGCCCGCGGCGAGGGCCACGGGCGCTGGATCGCCGCCCGGCTGCGCCGCCTGTTCCGTCCGGTGGTCCCGCTGCTCGCCGTCTGGACCGCAGCGACGGCCGTCATGCTCGGCTGCGGGGTGCCCTGGCAGACCCTGCACACGCTCGGCAAACTGGTGCTCTCCCCGCTGTGGTTCCTGCTGGTCCTCGCCGCGCTCACCGCCGCCACGCCGCTCGTCGCCCGGATCCACCCGCTGTGGCCGCTCGCCGTCGTCCTCCACGTCGACGTGGTCCGCTTCGGGTTCGACGGGCCCGAAGCGCTCGGCTGGCTCAACCTGCCCGCGGGCTGGCTGGTCCCGTACTGCCTGGGCACCCTGCTCGCCCGCCGCGGCCCGCTGACCCGGGGCGCCGCCTGGGCGCTGCTGCTCGGCGGGGCCGCCGCCACCGGGCTCCTCGTGGCCTTCGCCGGCTACCCCGGCTCCATGGTCGGCGTGCCCGGGGCGCCCGTCTCCAACCTCAACCCGCCCACCCTCGCCGCCGTCTCCTTCGGCCTCGCCCAGTCCGGCGCCGCCCTGCTGCTGCTCGGCCCGCTCCGCCGGGTCCTGCGCCGGCCCGCGGCGTGGGCGGCCGTCGCCCTGCTCAACCTGTGCGCCATGACGGTCTTCCTCTGGCACCAGACGGCGATGATCGCCGTCACCGCCGGCGGACTCCTCGCGGCGGGGTTCCTCGGCCACGGGCCGCTGACCGGACTCCACACCGTCCCGGACGGCTACGGCTGGGTCCTCGCCCGGCTCGGCTGGCTGCCCCTGTTCGGGTGCGCCCTGGCGGTCTGCGGGGCCGCGTTCCACGCGTACGAGCGGAACACCGCGCGGCGGGCCCGCCCTTCGGTCCGGCGGCCCGGCGTACGGGAGGAGGCGCGACGTGCCTAGGCTGTGGCGACGGTACGACGATCTTGAAATTCCCGCGGATCCGCACCACGATCTCGATGTTCCCGCCCATCCGCACCATGCACACGACCACGCACACGCGCACGCGCACGACCACGCACACGCACACGACCACGCACACGCACACGACCACGCACACGCCAGGGGGAGCACGGTGAAGGACGCCACACGGTGGGAAGGGGCCCTGCGCGCCGCACCGGGCATCGTGCGGGCGGACCTGTGGACCGCGCGCCGCGACCCGCTGCCGCGCAACCGCTGGCTCAACTGGCTGCCGCACGCCCACCTCGTGCTCCTCACCGTCCTGCTGGGCGTGTGGAACCTGAACCTCTACACGCGGTACATGGACCCCACCCCCGGCAGCGTCACCCTCCTCGCCGTCGCCCAGTGCGCCGCCCCCGTCCTCGCACTCTCCCGGCCCGCCGCCGGCTGGTGGCTCTCCACGGCCGCGCTCATGGTGTCGGCGAACGTCGCCTCCTCCGTCTTCGGCGCCGAGTGGCCCTGGAACGCCGGTGTCATCGCCCTGCACACCCTCGTGATGCTGCTCCTCTCCCTGCGCGTCCGGCCGGTCGCCGCGGCCGCCGCCCTCGGGATCACCCTGCTCACCGGGATCGGGGCCCTCACCCCCAGCGGCGTCCCGCACCTGCCGACGCTCTGGTCCGGCGCCACCGCCTTCGCCACCGCCACCGTCGTCGGCGCCTCCCTGCGCGCCACCCGCGTCTCGCGCACCCGGCTCGTCGAGCAGGAGGAGCTGACCGCCGAGGAGCGCGCCCGGCGCGCGCTGCTGGAGGAGCGCGGCCGGATCGCCCGCGAACTGCACGACGTCGTCGCCCACCACATGTCCGTCATCTCCATCCAGGCCCAGGTCGCCCCCCACCTGGTCGAGAACCCGTCCCCGGAGCTCCGCGAGAACCTCGCCGGCATCCGGCAGAACGCCGTCGACGCCCTCACCGAACTGCGCCGCGTCCTCGGCGTCCTGCGTGGCGACGGGTCGGCGGACGATGCCGAGGCGGGCGTACGGCACGCCCCGCAGCCCACCCTGGACCGGCTCGGCGAACTCCTCGCCAACGTCCGCGCGGCCGGCCTCGACGTCACCGCGGAGACGGTCGGCGCACCCCGGCCGCTCTCCCCGGGCACCGAACTCTCCGCGTACCGCATCGTCCAGGAGGCGCTGAGCAACGCCATGCGGCACGCGCCCGGCGCCCGGGCCGCCGTGGCCACGCACTACCACGCCGACGGACTGACGGTGCGGATCACCAACACCACCCCGACGCGCCCGCCCGGGCCCGTACCCTCGGGCGGGGTCCGGGAGCCCGGCCACGGGCTGCTCGGCATGCGGGAACGCACGGCCATGCTGGGCGGCGAACTCGCGGCCGGCCCCACCCCCGACGGCGGCTGGGACGTCACGGCGACCCTGCCCGCCCCGCTCCTCGCCCCCACCCCCACTCCTTCGCCTTCCCCTTCCCCTTCCCCTTCCCCTTCCGGTTTCCCCTCCCCACCCCGTACGAAGGACGGTTCATGACCGACGGCAGCGGCTCCGGCCACGACATCCGGGTGCTCATCGCCGACGACCAGGTGATGGTCAGACAGGGCTTCACCGTGCTCCTGAACGCGGAGCCCGGCATCCAGGTCGTCGGCCAGGCCGTCGACGGCGCCGACGCCGTCGCCAAGGCCGCCGAACTCGCCCCCGACGTCGTCCTGATGGACATCCGCATGCCCGGCACCGGCGGTCTCGAAGCCACCCGCATCCTCACCGCGCCCGCCGACGCCACCGTGAAGGTCCTCGTCCTGACCACCTTCGACCTGGACGAGTACGTGTACGAGGCGCTGCGCGCCGGTGCCTCCGGCTTCCTCCTGAAGGACGCCTCCGCCGAGGAACTCGCCCAGGCGGTACGGGTCGTGGCGCGCGGTGACGCGCTGCTCGCCCCCAATGTCACCAAGCGGCTCATCGCCGAGTTCGCCCGGCTGAACCCGGTGCCCCGGGCCCCGCTCATGGACCGGGTGGGTGCCCTGACGGAGCGGGAGACCGAGGTGCTGACCCTCATCGCCCAGGGCCTGTCCAACGCCGAGATCGCCGGCCGGCTCGTGGTCGCCGAGCAGACCGTGAAGACCTACGTGAGCCGGATCCTCACCAAGCTCTCGCTGCGCGACCGCACCCAGGCCGCCGTCCACGCGTACGAGACGGGGCTGGTGCGTCCCGGCGGGTTCTGACCGCGGACGGCACGAGGCCCCCGCCGCCCGCCACCGGAGGGTGGACGGGCGGCGGGGGCCGAAGGGCGACCGGAGGAGCGTCAGGCGGCCGGAGGGACCCGGCCGGGGCGGCCCGAGCCGCGGGTCAGGACGTAGCCGCCGATCCCCGCCAGGGCGGCGAGCACGCCGCCCGCGGCCGTCCAGATCCAGCGGTCCGACCACCAGCCCGAGGACCAGCCGTCCTCGGGCGCACGGGCCTCGACCGTCTCCGGCGTGCTCGCCCCCGGCACCAGCGGCACCGAGAGGGAGCCGTCCGTCGCGTACGCCCCGCCCTTGTCGAGGGAGGTCGCAGCGAGCCGCGCCGAGAACGGCTGGCCCAGGTCCTCCTCGGGGAGCCCGGTCACCGTCAGGCGGACGAAGTAGCTGCCGGGCAGCGGGTCGTTCGACCAGGTGTCGGCGGCGGCCCGGACCGGACGCAGGGTGCAGGCGAGCTGCACGGTCGCCGCCTCCTTGCCCGCGACCCGGTTCTGCATCCCGTACATGCACGGCTGGCGCCTGCGCAGCCCGTCGTACACGTCGATCCGCCAGGCGGAGGAGCCGTGCCGCAGGGCGGCCTCGGGCAGGGTGACCGTCGCCGAGACGGTCGGCCGCTGGCCGGAGTCGGCGGGGAACACCCAGTACAGGTAGTCACCCGTGGACGCCTGCGCCGTGGCCTCCTGGCCCTGCCGGAAGAAGGCGGCGGTACGGAACGAGGTGCCGGCCTCGGTCGGCCCGGCCTCCGTCGCCGAGGCGCTCGGGCTCGGCGTGGGCGTGTCGGCGGAGCCGACCGGGGCGGCCGGGCCGAGCAGGGCGGCGCCCGCGAGCGCGAGGCCCGCCGTCAGGCGGCCGAAGGTGCGCGGGGTGATCGGCATCAGTGGGTCCTCCAGACCGCGACGCGCCAACGGGACAGCCAGCCCCAGAGCAGACCGCCGAGGAAGCCGGCGAGCGCCAGCGCGCCGAGCAGCCACCAGCCGCGGCCGAGGCCGAAGGAGGCCACGTCCGAGGACGAGGCGGGACCGTCGACGACGTCGATGGCGAGCTCGACCGGCATGCCCGGGGTGGTCTTCACCGACGGGGGAGCGGAGAAGGAGTTGCTCACCTGGAGGCAGACGACCTCGGCGGCCGGCTTCGCGTCGCCGTCTCCGAAGCCCTCGTCGAGCTCGGCCTTGGGATAGCGCAGGCCGGTCGAGACGACGTCGGTGCGCCCGTCGCCCGCCTCGCTGCCGCGGACGATCTCGCGCCCGTGCACGGTGACGGCGCGCAGCAGCACGCCGTAGTCGTCGTTGACGGCCCGGTCGGCCGAGACGCTCACCGAGGCGCGCAGCTCCTGGCCGGGGAGGACGTCGACGCGGTACCAGCGGTGCCGCCCGATGACCTGACGGTCGGTGTAGAGGCCCGGCTTGAGCGTCGGGGCGTCGGCGCATCGCTCGGCGCCCTGGGCGGCGATGGGGGTGACGACCGGGTCGGCCGCGCGGTCGACCAGCTGCCGCACGCGCCCGGAGAGCTCCTCGGTGCGGTGCACGGAGGTGTAGGTGCCGCCGGTGGCCTCGGCGATGCACATCAGCTGGCGGCGGGTCTTGGCGTCGGGGACCAGCCCCAGGGTGTCGATGACCAGGTGGATGCCCTTGGCGGCGATGTCCCGGGCGACCACGCAGGGGTCGAGCGGGGCGCAGGTGTCCTCGCCGTCGGTGATGAGCACGATCCGCTTGGTGGCCTCGCCGCCCTTGAGGTCCTCGGCGGCGCCGAGCAGGGCCGGACCGATGGGCGTCCACCCGGTGGGGGCGAGGGTGGCGACCGCGGTCTTGGCCTCGGTGCGGTCCAGCGGGCCGACCGGGTAGAGCTGCCGGGTGTCCTTGCAGCCGCGTTGGCGGTCCTGGCCGGGGTAGTCGGCGCCGAGGGTGCGGATGCCGAGCCGCACCTCTTCGGGGACCGCGTCCAGGACCTCGTTGAAGGCCTGCTTCGCCGCGCTCATGCGGGACTGGCCGTCGATGTCGCGCGCCCGCATCGAGCCGCTGACGTCGAGCACCAGCTCGACCTTGGGGGATTCCTTGGGGGAGTCCGTCGCCGTCGGGCCGTCGTCGGCCGCGGCACTCGTCGGGAGGAGCCCGACGGCCAGGGCGGCGAGCAGCGCGCCGCAGGCCCCGGTCGCCAGCCGTTTTCTCGTGATCATCGCAGGATCGTATGGATGATCGTCCGTCAATCCAAAACCGGGCCGGACCGGGGCCGGTGAAAGGGGGTCAGGAGGGGGCAGGCCCGGTCGAAGGGGTCAGGACTGGCTGTTGAGGAAGCCGATGAAGCTCGCGCCCCACCAGCCGGCCTGGCTGACGGTCGCGGCGGCGGCCGAGCGGGCGAACAGCCGGCGCGGTACCTCGCCCTCGCCGCGGTACCGCTCCAGGAGCTGCCCGAGGCGGTGCGCGTACAGGCCGTTGAGGGTGACGGCGAGCACCAGGCCCAGCTTGACCAGGGTGAGCGGCGAGCCGAGGTCGGGGCGGAGGAAGAGGCCGGTGACGGTGAGTCCGCCGAGACCGGCCCAGATCGGGGTCTGGAGGGCGCAGGCCGTGTCGAGGACGCCGGCGAGCGGTCGCCGCCCGGTCAGCCACAGCACCGCCAGCCAGTCGACCGCGAGCACCGCGCCGAGTCCGACGACCAGGCTCGCCACGTGCAGGAACCTGGCCGCGGTCTGGAGCGTGACGCCGGCGTGCACGTGCCCGGAGGTCCAGCGGGAGGCGGCGAGGAGGGCGGCGGCGAGCGCGCCGACCGCGGCGAGCAGCCAGCCGGGGGTGAGCTCGTGCTGTGCTGCCGCGTCGGCCGTCGCGGTGCCGCCGGTGCGGACGGGGTGCGGCAGGGTTCTCGGCATGGCGGGAGCCTTTCGGCTGACGGGTACGGAGGGCGGGGCGAACTTAGGTAAGGCGAAGCTAAGTGTCCTCTGTGTGCACGTCAAGTGGATCACGGGAGGTCAGGGAGGGTGGAGGGTGCCGGGGCTGGGCCGGTGGGGGCGGCGCGGGTGGCATACGGTAAGCCCTGAACACCGGGAGGACGTATGACCGGGACGGTGCCGGGCATGGACGAGGGTGCTGGTGCTGGTGCGGGCACAGGCGCAGGCGCGGACATGGGCACGGACGCAGGAGCGGGCGCGGGCGCACCTGCGGGCGCGCGCGCACCCGCGGACACGGGGCCGGGTGCGACCGCCCCCGAGGGCGGCTGGCTCCGCGACCAGGTCTGCGAGGGGCTTCGCGACCGCATCATCACGGGCCGGCTCAAGCCCGGTGACCGGCTCGTCGAGCGCGACGTGGCGGAGGACTTCGGGGTCTCGCGGGTCCCCGTGCGGGAGGCCATCCGCATCCTCATCGGCGAGGGCTTCCTGCAGACCGTCTCGCAGCGCCGGATCGTCGTCCGCGAGCTGACCCGGCAGGACGTCGAGAACCTCTTCGACATGCGCGAGGCCCTGGAGGTCCTGGCCGTCCGCCGGGCCTCCGAACGCCGTACGCTCGCCGAGCTCGACGTGCTGGCCCGGCTGCTCGCACGGGCCCGCGCCGCGACCGACTCGGGCGGCCCGGAGGAACTCTCGCGCGCCAACGCCGCGTTCCACGGCCAGATCGTGCGCATGTCGCGCAACGAACTGCTCGTCACCGCCCTCGAATCGCTGGAGGGGCGGCTGCGCTGGCTGTTCCAGCAGGTGGACGACCCCGGGCCGCTGTGGGAGGAGCACCGCCTGCTGTACGAGGCGGTCGCGGCGGCCGACGCGGACGCGGCGGCGGAGCACGCGCTGCACCACGTGCGCCACTACCGCGCGGTGGCGATGCGCCTCCTCTTCTCGGCCTGAGGCCCCGTCGACCCGGCTGAAGGTCCCGGGGCCGGGTGCGCTGACCTGGGTTTCTCCCCTGAGTCGATCGGGGGCCTTGGCCGGTCCTCCGTCCATGGGCGAGGATGGGCCGGGCAGGGGCCCGTGGGGGGTGTCGTCAGTCCTCCGCTGCCAGGCGTCGCACCTCCGTCAGCGCTTCGTCCACCGCCGCCGGGATGTCCGTCACCGGGAAGCGCGTGTGCCGCACCACGCGGTCGCGGTCCACCACCAGGACGGCCCGCTTCAGCCTCAGCAGCTGCCCGGCGCGGAAGGTGGGCAGTCGCAGGGCGGCGGCGAGGCGCAGGTCGACGTCCGAGAGGAGAGTGAAGGGAATGCCCTCCTCGACCGCGAACACCCTCTGTTCGTCGGGGCGTTGGGTGCTGACGCCGCGCACCTCCGCGCCCGCCGAGCGGAAGTCCTCGTACGCGTCTCGGAAGAGCCGGTTCTCCAGCGTGCAGCCGATGCTGCCGGGGATGCCCGACCAGCCGTCCGGCAGGGGGCCGGGGGTCCCGGTCGCCGGATAGCAGAACAGGACGGTGGCCGCGCCGCCGGTCACCGGGTCCACCGGCACGCCGTCCTGATGGCCTGGCAGCTCCAGGCGCGGCAGCCGCTCGCCCGCCAGGCCCGCGACGCGCCGCGCCTCCGCGCCGGCCGCGTCGGCGGTGCCGCTGAGTGAGCCGTCGCCGAAGACCCAGCGGTCCGCCCAGTCCTGCATCGACAGCAGCACCGGCAGCAGCCCCCGGCCGCTCTCCGTCAGTCGATACTCGTGCCGCACCGGCCTGTCCTGGTACGGAACCTTCTCCAGGACCCCCGTCTCCACCAGGTGCGCCAGGCGCTCGGTGAGCACCTTCCGGGAGATGCCCAGCTCCTCCTGGAGTGCGTCGAACCGGTGGTGCCCGCGCGCGGTCTCCCGGATCAGGAGCAGGCTCCACCAGTCGCCGACCACCGTCGCGGCGTGCGCGATCGCGCACGCCGCGTCCCGCTCGGGAACCGACCTCATCACAGCGTCTCCACTCCTCCGCGCACGGCGGCCGCTCATCGTGACCATCTTGCGCCATCAGGTCGGTTCCCGATAGAAACTCACCCGGAACAAGTGAGTTCCGAAAAGAGACTAACGAGACCCAGGGGGTGGGCGCCGTATGAGCGGGACACGAGCGATCCCGGAGCACGACCGACGCGACGACGAGCGGGAGACCTCGCCGCCGGGCGTCTTCTGGCGCTTCTGGGCCGCCGCCACCGTCAGCGGCGCGGGCACCGCCGTCACCGCCCTCGCCCTGCCCCTCGTCGCCCTCACCGTCCTCGACGCCACCGCCTTCGAGGTCGCCCTGCTCGCCGCCGCCGGGCAGGTCTCCTGGCTGCTGCTCAGCCTCCCGGCGGGCGTCGTCGCCCAGCGCGTACCGCTGCGCCGACTCCAGGTCTCGCTCGACCTCGTACGGTTCGCGGCCCTTGGGTCGCTGCCGCTCGCCTGGTGGATCGGCACCCTCACGTATCCGCACCTGCTGCTCGCGGCGCTGGTCACCGGCTCGGCGACCGTGCTGTTCGACATCGGCAACTCGACCTTCCTGCCCGCCGTCGTCCCGGCCCGGCAGCTCGCCGCCCGCAACAGCGTCATGTCGGGCACGCACGCCGTAACCGACACCGGAGGCCCCTCCCTCGGCGGCGTCCTGATCGGCGCGACAGGCCCGGTCGGCGCGCTCGTCGTGGACGCCGCCAGCTACCTGGCCTCCGCCGTGCTCCTGCGCACCCTCCCCGAGAGCCGCCCCGCGCCCCGCACCGGCGAGGGCGCGCTCCGGCTGATGCGCGAGGGCTGGCGGTACGTCACCGGGCACCCGGTCATGCGGCCCTGCATGATCTGGGCGACCGCCGCCAACTTCCTCAACGCGGCCCTCGTCGCCCTCACCCCCCTCTATCTGGTCCGCGAGGCCGGTCTCGACTCCGTGCAGCTCGGCCTCGTCCTCGCGATGGACGGGGTCGGCGCCCTCGCCGGCGCGGCCGTCGCGGTCCGGGTGACCACCCGCCTCGGTACCGCGTGGGGCGTCATCGCGGCCGACCTGGCCGGCGGCGCGCTGCTCCTGCTCGCCCCGCTCACCACGTCGGCGGGGGACGCGTACTGGTTCGCCCTGGGCAACGCGGGCTTCGCCTTCGGCACCGTCATCGGCTCGATCACCACCCGCACCTACCGGCAGACGCAGTCGCCCCCGGAGCTGCTGTCCCGCGTGATGGCCACGGTCCGCTTCGTGTCCTGGGGCGCGCTGCCGCTCGGTGCGCTCGCCGCCGGACTCCTCGCCACCTTCACCGGCGCCCACACCGCTCTCTGGACCGTCTGCGCCGCCGCCTTCCTGCCCCCGCTCTACCTCTTCTCCACCACGGTGGGCCGCCACCGCGACCTCGTCTGAAGCCCTGGCGCGGCGACGCACACGAGAGGCATGCCCGGAGCCCGCCCTCAGGCCGTGGGGGAACGAGTCACCTGCGCCCGCCGGACGGGACTCGGAGACGGGCCACCGGGCCTCCGGCCGTCGCGGCCCGCGCTCAACGGTGCTCGGGGTTCTCGAAGTCGAACCGGCAGCCGGCGTCCCACTCCGAGCGCTGGTTGCCGTGGGCCGGGATGCCGCCGGCGTCCTTGAGCGCGCGGGCGAGGTGGAGCAGGTTCCAGGTCATGAACGTGGTGTTGCGGTTGGTGAAGTCGTTCTCCGGCCCGCCCGAGCCCTCGTCGAGGTAGGAAGGGCCGGGACCGGCCGGGCCGACCCAGCCCGCGTCGGCCTGCGGCGGGATGACGTATCCGAGGTGCTGGAGGCTGTAGAGGACGTTCATCGCGCAGTGCTTGGCGCCGTCCTCGTTGCCGGTGATCAGGCAGCCGCCCACCCGACCGTAGTAGGCGTACTGGCCGCGCTCGTTGAGGATCGACGAGCAGGCGTACAGGCGCTCGATCACCTTCTTCATGACCGAGGAGTTGTCTCCCAGCCACACGGGCCCCGCCAGGGTCAGGATGTCGGCGGCCATCACCTGCGAGTAGATCACCGGCCACTCGTCCGTATCCCACCCGTGCTCCGTCATGTCCGGCCAGACACCCGTCGCGATGTCGAGGTCCACCGCTCTGAGCACCTCGACCTGAACGCCCTGGCGCTCCATGATGCCGGTGCTGATGTCGATCAGCCCCTGAGTGTGGCTGCGCTCCGGCGACCGCTTGAGGGTGCAGTTGATCACCAGGGCGCGGAGATCGCGGTAGGACGTGGTGGTGTCGGTCATCGATGCGTCCCCTTGCGGACGAGTGGCTGGTCGGGCGGTGCCACACCCGGCTGCCGACGTCGGCGGAGCCGCGGGTCGGTCCGGCCGGAAAGCGCGTCCACTGTCTCGCCTCCCCGGGCGGAACGATCGCACGCCGCGCCAACGGTCACGAGGTCGGCGGCCCGATCACCCGCATGGCCCCCCACCGATGACGCGTACCCCCGAGTCAGTCGTGACAACTTTAGTTTCCAAACGCGGCCACGTGAACTATGGTTGTCGCATGGTGCTGCATGAGATCACCCGAGAAGAGCAGATCGCACTCGACAAGGCCCTGTACGACGCCCTGAACCCGCTGGCCTCGGCCATCCGGTCCCGGGAGACCGGGCTCTCCGTGGAGCGGATGTGGGACGCGGAGCCCGTCGACGTCGCCCTGTCCGTGCTGGCCGCGTGGAAGGTGGTGGACGCGGAGGTCAGGCGGCTGGCCGCCGAGGCGGCCGCGACCGCCGGGTCGTACGGGGCCAGCTATGAGCAGATGGGGGCCGTCTGGGGGATCACCCGGCAGGGTGCCCGCAAGAAGTGGCCCGACGCCGTCAGCCGTCCGGGGGCCCGCGCCGGCACGCTCGAACTCTTCGGCGGGACCGCCCGGCTGGTCCAGGAGCCGTCCGGCGGCTGGGGCTGGGCCGGGGAGGGGGCGGACGGGGTGTCCGGTGCGGCCGTCGACGGGGTGCTCCACGGGAGTGCGGAGGAGGCCGCCGCCCATGCCGGGGCCTTCCTCAAGGAGCATGCCGTCGAAGGCGCCTGACGGGACGGGTCGTCAGCCCTCCCGACCCGTCACGACCAGGTTGCCGTCCGGGGTGCGGCGGGCGGTGGCGCCCGTGCGGAGGTAGCCGTTCGGGGTGAAGGCCTCCGGGGCGGGCGCGCGGTAGTGGGCGCGGGGGGTGTACGGGCCGCGGGCCAGGAGGTGGCCGGGGGTGCCGTCGGCCACGTCCTCGCCGTCGGCGCCGACGATGCGGAGCCGGTCGTCGGGGGAGAGCGGGCGGCCGTGCGAGGTGAGCACGGTCTCGTCCGGGTCGTCGGGGCGGGTGAGGACGAGGACGCCCTCGGGCAGGTCGAACACCTGCTGCAGGCGGCAGGCCAGTTCGGGGGCCACGCGCTCGGCCGTCGGCCGGGGCAGCGGGGCCCCGCCGATCTGGACGAGGCGCAGGCTGCTCAGGTCGGCGGCGGTCCCGGACGAGGAGTGCGCGTCGAGCCAGCTCCGGGCGATGGACGGGGTCACCGACGTCACGGTCACCCGCTCCCGCGCGATGACCGGCAGGCACTCCGCCGGGTCCGCGGTGTCGGTCAGCACGACGGTGCCGCCCGCGGTGAGGGTGCCCAGGATGCCGGGGCAGCCGAAGGCGAAGTTGGACGAGGCGGGGAGCGCGGCCAGGTACACGTCGTCCCGCGTCAGCGCCACCAGCTCGGCGGCGGCCCGCGCCTGGTAGGCGTAGTCGTCGTGGGTGCGCGGCACCAGCCGGTCGCCCGACGGCAGGAGCAGCGCCACCTGGTCCGCGCCCTGCGCGAGCGCCGGCTCGGGCGGGGCGTCGATCGAGTCCAGCGGACTGTAGTGGCAGCCCGCCGGGTCGGTGGTCAGGCCGCCGCCGTAGGGGGAGGCGGTGCCCGGCGGCTCGTAGGTGAACACCCGGCGCAGGAAGGGGTCCTGGGCGGCGATCTCCGCGGCCATCGCCGTGTGGTCGAAGCCCTCGTACGTCGACGGTCCGATGTAGCCCACCGCCTGGGTGAGCCGCGCGAGGCGGGACATCTCCGGGGTGCGGTGCGTCATCGGGCAGAGGACCGGGACCCACCCCGGCGCGCAGCAGGGCGAACACCGCCACGACGAACTCGGGCACGTTCGGCAGCTGCACCACGACCCGCTGACCGCGCCGCAGCCCGCGCAGCCGGAGCCCGGCGGCCATGCGGTCCGCGCGCCGGTTCAGCGCCGCGTACGTGAGACGGGTGTCGCCGTGGACGAGCGCGGTGCGCGGACCGTGGTCCAGGGCCCAGCCGCGCAGCAGGTTGTCGAGCGTGTTGCCGCGCCAGTGCCCGGCGGCCCAGTAGTGGTCGACGAATTCCTCGGGCCAGGGCTCGCAGCCGTCAAGCAGGGAGGTCATGTGCTTCCTTCGGGGGTGCCGGTTACCCGGGCATTCCAGGCCCGTCGTGCCCCCGGAGGCAATGCGCTGTCCGGACCAGGGATGCCGGACCGGCTCGGTGGAACGTCCAAGCGGACACGCCGGACCCTGGGGGCCCGGCGTGCGCCCGATCCGGGGTTACCAGATCGCCTCGACCCACTCCGGGTGGTCGACGAACGGGTTCCGGTTGCCCTGGTAGCTGGTGTAGATGACGTCGTTGCGCCGTTCCTCGAACGCGCTCGGCGGGTCCTGCTCGTTCCACTGCTTCAGGATCGACAGGCGGCCCATGAAGGGGACGCTGCCGTTGCTGGTCGACTCGTTGGGCTCCAGGTCGGCCCAGGCGTCGTCCCCCTCGTACCGGACGGCCATGTACAGGATCATGCGGGCCACGTCGCCCTTGTCCGCGTCCCGCGGCTCGAAGGAGTTGCTGTCCGTGTAGCTGCCCGGCGCGCCGCTGACCGCGCTGCCGCCGTTGTCGAAGTCCTTGTTGCCGCGGATGCTGTTGACCTGGACGTCCGCCGCGCGCAGGTGGTGCAGGTCGGTGCCCGGGCCGGCCGCGGTGCCGAAGTCGCCGTGCGACTGGGCCCACACGTGCTCGCGGTTCCAGTTGCCCACGGCGCCGCCGTTGAGGGTCTTGCTGCGCGAGGTGCCGCTGTAGAGCAGGATCACGTTCGCGGTGTTGTTCGGGTCCTGGTCCGTGACCTTCAGCGCGTTCCAGACCGCGTCGTACGAGATCTTGCTCTGGCTGCTGATGATGGTGTGCAGCGAGGACTTCAGGCTGGTTCCGGTCTTGCCGACCGCGTTCTTGTAGTACGTGCTGTCGTACGCGGTGGTCGTGGCGCTCGCCGGGGTCGCGGCGAGGGTGGGGAGCGTGAGGCCGACGAGGGCGGCGGACAGCGCTGCCCACACCTTCCATCTGCCTATCTGCGCAACGGACATGGGGGGTCCTTTCTCGGGGGCGGGTGGTGCGGTGCCGTCGTGGGTGCGCGGGGTGGGCGTCAGCCCACGGTCAGCGCGGTGTCGTCGATGACGAAGGAGGTCTGGAGGGTGGAGCCCTCCGTGCCGGTGAACCTCAGCGTCACGGTCCGGCCCGCGTACCCGGCCAGGCTGAAGGAGCGCTGGACGTAACCGCTCGACGCGTGGAGGTTGGAGTAGGTCGCGAGCGTCGACAGCACCGTGCCGCCGCTGTCGAGGACCTGGACCTTCAGCGTGTCGTACGCGGTCGTCGTGGTGGTCTCGGCCGTGTCGATGCGGGTGTGGAAGGTGAGGGCGGCCGTCGTGCAGCCGGCCGGGATCGTCACCGTCTGGGCGAGCGTGTCGGTGTGGGCGAGACGCCGTAACCGCTCAGCCATGCCTTGGAGGAGCCGGTGCGGGCCGGGCGCCCGGTGTCGCTGGTGATGACTCCGGACGAGGCGGTCCAGGAGGTGTCGCCCGACTCGAAGCCCGGGTTGGCGAGCAGCTGGCCGGCGGTGCAGGTGCCGCCACCCCCGCCGCCCCCGCCGGTGGTCGCCTTCGACAGCCAGTCGGTGGCGTTGAGGGCGAGCGCCGCGTTCGTCCCGGCGGGGTCGTTCCAGCCGTCGTACAGCGTGTTGCCGGACTGGCCGGTGCCGTCGTCGACCGGCGAGCTGTCGCCCCACACGGCGACGCGCCCGCTGCCGAAGGTGCTGGTCGCGAAGAACGCGCCCGTCGTCCCGGAGGAGCCGGTGCGGTAGACCAGTCCCTTGACGGAGGGGTTGTCGGCCGGCTTCAGGGTGGCGGTGGTGCCGCTGCGGATGATGCTGCCGGTCAC